>NZ_JBFTER010000047.1:0-35861 GCF_047229345.1 Cellulomonas jepli
GCCCGACGCCGCCCGGCAGGCCGAGCTCGTGGCCGCCGCCGCGGAGGGCGCCGACGCCGAGGACGTGCGCGCGGCGCGGCGGCGGGGGCGCGACTGGGGGCGGTTCACGCGGAACTTCGTCGTCCAGGGCACGGCAGCGGAGTGGGCGCTGTGCTGGATGGCGGCGCTGCGCCGGCGGCTGCGCGGCATCGAGGGCCGGCCGCACCTGGTGTTCTTCCTGCACGACGAGGTGATGGTGCACTCCCCGGCGGACGTGGCGGACGAGGTCGCGGCCGCGGTGGCCGAGTCCGCCGTCGAGGCCGGGCGGCTGCTGTTCGGCGGCTCGCCGGTGGACTTCGCGCTGCAGGTCGAGGTCGTCGACAGCTACGCGGAGGCGAAGTAGGGCCTGACGGCGGACGCGGCCGGGCCGCCCGGCGGTGCTGAAACGGTCCACCCCCGTGCAGCGCCGTCCCCCGCGTTGCTGAGGAGGTCCCGGGCGAGCATGCTCGGAGCCTCGGAGGGCGTCGACGGAGACGGGGGACCTCGATGAACCGCATGCGGCGCGTCGTGCCGGTCGTGGTGGGAGCACTGGTCGCGGCGGGGCTCACGGCCCTCGCGGGGCCGCCGGCGAGCGCGGCCACGGTGCCCGCGGGGTTCACGGACGCGCTCGTCGCGGACGTCGACAACCCGACGGCGATCGCGTTCACGGCGGACGGGCGGATGCTCGTCACCCAGCAGGCGGGGCGCCTGCGGGTCCGCACCGCGGCGGGTCAGCTGCTCGCGACCCCGGCGCTCGACCTCGCGGGCCGGATCTGCACGAACAGCGAGCGCGGGCTGCTCGGCGTCGCGGTCGACCCGGACCCGGCGACGCGGGCGATCTACGTGTACTACACGGCCCGCACGAGCTCGACGTGCCCGTCGAGCCAGGGCGCGAACCCGGCCGGGGCGCCGGTGAACCGGGTCTCGCGCTTCGTGCTGCGGGACGACAACACGGTGGACCCCGCGAGCGAGCGGATCCTGCTCGACGGCATCTACTCGCCGGCGGGCAACCACAACGCCGGTGACGTGCACGTCGGCAAGGACGGCTTCCTGTACGTCTCGGTCGGCGACGGCGGGTGCGACTACAAGGGCGACAGCGGCTGCGGCGGCAGCAACGACGCGGCGCGGGACCGGAACGTGCTGCTGGGCAAGATCGTGCGCGTCGACCGCACGACCGGCGCCCCCGCCCCCGGCAACCCGTTCCTCGGGGCCGGCACCGCGAGCTGCCGGCTCGGCCCGGCGCCCGCGGGGGCGATCTGCCAGGAGACGTTCGCGTGGGGCCTGCGCAACCCGTTCCGGTTCGCGTTCGACCCGGACGCCGCGGGCACCGTGTTCCACGTCAACGACGTCGGCCAGAACGCGTGGGAGGAGATCGACCTCGGGACCGCGGGCGCCGACTACGGGTGGCCGGTGCGCGAGGGGCACTGCGCGCAGACGGGCTCGACGACGAGCTGTGGCGGGCCGCTCCCCGCGGGGATGACGAACCCGGTCCACGACTACGGCCGCCCGACGGGGTGCGGGTCGATCACCGGCGGCGCGTTCGTGCCGAACGGCGCGTGGCCCGCGGCGTACGACTCGGCGTACCTGTTCGCGGACTACGTCTGCGGCAAGATCATGATGCTCGTCGGCGGCACCCGCACGGACCTCGCGACGGGGCTCGGCGGCGCGGTGCACCTCGAGTTCGGGCCGCACGCCGGCAGCCAGGCGCTCTACTACACGACCTACGCGAACGGCGGCGAGATCCGGCGGATCGCGTACACCGGCACGGGGAACCGGGTGCCGACGGCGGTCGTCTCCGCCTCCCCGGCGACGGGCGCGGCGCCGCTCACGACGACGCTCGACGGCTCACGCAGCAGCGACCCCGACGGCGGCGCGCTCACGTACCTGTGGTCGTTCGGCGACGGCACCCCCGACGCCACGACGACGAGCCCGACGGTGCAGCACACCTACGCCGCCGGGACGTGGACCGCGACGCTGCGGGTCCGGGACGCCGCCGGCGCGACGTCCACGCCGGTGACGGCGCGGATCAGCTCCGGCAACACCGCGCCCACGGTGACGATGACCTCCCCGGCGGCGGGCGCGACGTTCGCGGTCGGCAGCACCGTGCGGCTCAGCGGCACCGCGACCGACGCCCAGGACGGCGGGCTGGCCGGGTCGCGCCTGAGCTGGTCGGTCATCCGGGTGCACGACCAGCACACGCACCCGTTCCTCGCCCCGGCGCCCGGCAACGAGCTCACGTTCACCGCCCCCGGGCCCGAGGACCTCGCGGCCGCCGCCACCAGCTACCTGCGGGTCAGCCTGACCGCGACCGACTCGCAGGGCGTCTCGACGACCGTCACACGCGACCTGCAGCCGCAGAAGGTCGCCGTGACGCTCGCGACGTCGCCCGCCGGCCGGACGCTCACGGTCAACGGGCAGACCGTCACCGGGCCGACGACCCTGACCTCGTGGGCGGGCTTCGACCTGCGCCTCGGCGTCCCCGCGCAGGCCGACGCGCAGGGCGTCCCGTACGTGCTCGACCGCTGGTCGGACGGCTCGACCGCGGCCGACCGCGTGTGGCGGACGCCGGCCACGGCGACGACCCTGACCGCGAACCTCACGCAGCGCGGGCTGCTCGGCACCTACTTCGACAACGCCGACCTCACGGGCACGACCGTCACGCGCGTCGACCCGACCGTCGGCTTCCGGTGGGGGGCCGCCGCGCCCGTCGCCGGGATCGGCGCGGACACGTTCTCGGTGCGGTGGACCGGCTCGGTCGTGCCCCGCCACACGCAGACGTACACGTTCGCGACGACGAGCGACGACGGCGTGCGGCTGTGGGTCGACGGGCGGCTGATCATCGACCAGTGGAACCGGCACGCGCCGCGCGTCGACACCGGGACGGTCGCGCTGACCGCGGGGCGGGCCGTGCCCGTCCGGCTCGAGTTCTTCGACGACCGGCTCGACGCGACGATCCAGCTGCGCTGGTCGAGCGCGTCGCAGGCGTCCGAGATCGTGCCGGCGAGCCGGCTGCGCCCGCGCTGAGCCGCAGCGCCGGGCCGCTCCGGGAAGGGAGCGGCCCGGCGCCGGACGGTCGTGCGGGTGGGGCTCCACCGAGCCGGGCGAGCGCTCGGGCAGGTCGCCGCGGTGCCCGCTCAGCGGGGCGTGGTGAACGAGCGCACGGGCCCGTACAGCGTGCCCTGCGCGTTCGTGGCGACGACCCGGTAGTAGTACGTCGTGCGCGGGGCGAGACCCGTCACGAGGTTGCTCGCGACCGTCTTCTCGTAGGTCAGCGCGGGCACCGTCGTGACGGGCGAGGACGTGCCCAGCGCGGTCGTCCGCCCCCACTCGATCCACGCCGTGGTCGTGAGCCGGTGCGGGTGCACCTGCGCCTTGAAGGTCGTCGACGTGGACGTCGACGAGGCGGTGAACTGGTTCGACGACGTCGGCGCGCCCGCGGTCTCGAAGGTGCGGGTCAGCTCGGTGGTGCCGGCCGGCGACGTGATGGTCGCCTTCCAGTAGTACGTCGTGCCGGGCCGGATCCCGGCGATCGGCTGGCTCACGGTCTTCACGTAGGAGACGGCGGGCACGGCGACCGTCGAGTCGCCGCCCAGGTACTCGAGCGTCCGCCCGTACTGGAAGCGCACGGTGCCCGCGTACCCGTGCAGGTCGACCCACGCGTAGAGCGTCGCCGAGGTGTCCGTGACGTCCTTCTGGTCGAGGGTCCCGGTCGGCGGGTCCGCCGCGGTGATCGCCACCGAGTCGGTGCTCGTGCCGCCCGCGGTGTCGGTGACCGTGAGCCGCGCGCTGTGGTCGCCCGGGCCGTAGACGTGCGTGAGCGTGGCCGGCGGCGCGCCGGTGCCGCTCTCCGTGGTCCCGTCGCCGTAGGTGAGCGACCAGCTCGCGACGTGCTCGCCGGCACCACCGCCCGCGCCCGACGAGCGCGACGCGTCGAACGTGACCGAGAGCGGCGCCGTCCCGTGCGTCGTCGACGTCTGCAGGAAGGCCGACGGCCGCGTGTGCGCCGCGGGGGAGTCGGCGACGTCCGCGAACGCCTCGAGCGAGCTCGGCGTCGAGTCCACGAACCACGAGCAGCTGCCGTGGTGGTGGAAGTACAGGACCGCCGTGACCTCGGGCCACGACGCGAGCGTCGCCATCGACTCGCGCAGCCACGCGGCCTTGCGGCCCGGCACCGCGGGGTCCTCGACCGAACCCCACTCGGCGATCACGAGGGGCTTGCCGTGCGCCTGGCCGAACGCCCGGAACGCCGACGCGGCGCGCGACATCGACGACCACGACGTCTGGCCGTTCGTCGCGCACCCGAACCAGTTGTAGGCGTCGAGCGCGATCTGGTCGACGACGTCGTCGCCGGGGTACAGCGCGTCGGCGCTCACCGCCGCGTACGGCGCGAAGGGCGTCGGCGTCACGATCCACGTCCACACGGCGTTGGTCACGCCCTGCGCGCGGAAGACCTCGACGTAGTGGCGGAACGCCGCCCGGTAGTCGGCCGCGGCCCCGAAGCCGGGGGAGTAGTCGGGCTCGTGCTGGAACGAGACGTACATCGGCACGCGCAGCGCCTTGACGGCGTTCGCGTGCTGGACGATCTGCGCGTCGTGGGCGCCGCTCGCGACGGCGGCCCACGAGATCTTGGTGCCGTCGATCTTCTTCGACGACACCGACAGCAGCGGCGTGCGGCCGCGCTGGACGGTCGTGGTCAGCGGCGTCGACGGCAGCTCGTCCCACAGGGCGTACCAGCGGTGCACGTCGAGCTTGCGCCCGATGCTCGCCTCGAACGCCGAGACGGCGGCGTCGACGCTCGCGTGGGTGCCCTTGGCGACCGACGCCCCGAACAGCAGGCCGTCGTCCGGGGTCAGGGCGTCCTCGGCCCAGTCGTTCGCGGCGCCGGGCCTCGGCGTGGCGTCGGGGGTGGGCTCGGTGGGCGTCCCGGGCGTGGGGCTGAGCGTCGGCTCGGCGGTGGGCGTGGGGCTGAGCGTCGGGTCCGCCGTGGGCGTGGGCGGGTCCGTGGGGCCGGGCATCGGCTCGGGCGTGGGCGACACCGTGGGCGACGCAGTCGGGGCCGGCTCGACGACCTGGCGGCTCGCGGCCGTCGACGGCGGCACGACGGCCGCCGTGAGCAGACCGGCGAGCGCGGCCGAGGCGACGACGGCGCGTGCGGTGCGGGTGCGAGCGGCGCGGGCCGAGGCGGTGGGCCTCGACGCGGCGCGGGCGGTGGTGGTGCTGGGCGCGGGCACGGCACGGCCCTGCCCCGGGAGGCGGCGTTGCACGGGGATCCCCTGTCGTTCGGCAGCCTGGCGGACCCCGAGGGCCCCATGGCTTTGCGTCCCTGCCTCGCAGCAGGTTTGCCTTTTCGCGGACTCGACGAGCGTACGTCCGCCGTTCGTGTTAATCCAGTCACATAAACCCGGACCAAGCCGACGCGCGTGCACGCCGGGCGTGACTCCCGTGCACCCGGGCAATTCGGATATACGACCGTGTTCCGTGCAGGGTTCTTGCCCTTTCGAGTGATTGCTGTGCACCATGAGGACCTACCGCACAGGGCTTCCGGGGGGAACCGAGTTCGGTGCCGCACGCCGGCGCCGAGGTTGGGCCGTCTGGCGCGGTCGCCGCCGCACGCAGGGCAGGGCGACACGGCAGGGGAGCTTCCCCCGTGGTCCCGGTAACCCGCGGCGACGCTGTCTCTCACTCATCGTCGCTGGTCAGCACGGTCTCGCCGTGCTGGAGCAGGACACGCACCGCGACACGGACGTCGCGCTCCGGCACGGCCGGGGCCTCGGGAGGGGCTCCACCGCCATGTCGAACGCGACGGCCGCACACCCGTGCGTCTGCGCTCACGCCCGACGAGCACCCGTGCTCACGACCCGCACGCAGTCCGGACCGCATGACCCGGGCGCGCCGTGAAGACCATCGCCGTGGAGGCACCCGCAGATGTTTTCCGACTATCCGTTCAAGTTCACGCGCCGCCATCGCGTGCTCGCTTCTGTGATCACCGTCTCACTTCTTGCGGTCGGTGCGATCGCGCTGCTGTCGCCGCAGGGCCAGTACGTGTGGAACGGGCCGAGCGCGACCGAGGTCGCCCTCAAGACGGAGCAGGCGCGCTCGCGCGACCTCAGCGCCCAGCTCGAGGAGATGGAGGCGAAGCTCACCGCGCCGCGGCCCCAGGTCGGCGACAAGGTCCAGCTCGCCCGCGCGGAGGACCTGAAGAAGCAGATCACCGAGCTCGAGGCGAAGCTCGTGCAGACGCAGCAGGAGCTCGGTCGTGCCGAGGCCGAGGCCGCGAAGCAGAAGGACGCCGCGAACCTCGTCAACGGCACGCTCAAGGCCGCGCGCGAGCGCCAGAACGCCGCGAGCAAGGTCACCACGGCGCAGATCGCCGACCTCAAGAAGCAGCTCGGCGAGCTCACCTACAAGGTGCAGAACCCCAAGGGCCACCAGGCGCCCCCGGTCACCGCGTCGATGACTAAGGCGGACATCGTCGCGGCGAGCCAGCTGTTCGGCCTCTACACGACGCAGAGCCCGTTCGACTACGGCGAGTTCAACGGCGTGCAGGCGGCCGTGAACCGCAACGCCGACGTCAGCGGCTACTTCCAGTCGTGGGACACCGACTTCCGCCCGGACGCCGTCCAGTCCGCGTGGAGCCGCGGTCAGATCCCGCTGCTCACCTGGGAGAGCCAGAGCCAGGTCGGTGCGATCTCCGCGGAGGCGCCCGAGTACTCGCTCGGCTCGATCATCAACGGCCAGCACGACGAGTACCTGCGCAAGTACGCCCGTGACATCGCCGCGACCGGCCTCCCGCTGGTCCTGCGCTTCAACCACGAGATGAACGGGACCTGGTACCCGTGGTCCGAGGTCCGCGGTTGGGACGGCAAGGGCATCAACGGGAACAAGAAGGGCGAGTACGTGCAGATGTGGCGGCACGTGCACGACATCTTCACCCAGGAGGGCGCGAACGAGTACGTCGCGTGGCTCTGGGCCCCGAACCGCGTGAACAAGATCCCGAGCCAGCCGGACCCGGTCAACTTCTACCCGGGTGACGAGTACGTCGACTGGATCGGCATGTCGGGCTACTACCGCCCGGGCGACCCGCAGCCGACGTTCGACGACACGTACGGCAAGACGCTCCCGCTGCTGCGCGCAGCGGCCCCGGACAAGCCGATCTTCCTCGCGGAGATCGGGGCGACCGAGGAGGGCGGCAACAAGGCGAAGTGGATCACGAGCCTGTTCGAGGGCATCGCCCGGCCGGAGAACTCCGACATCATCGGCATCGGCTGGTTCAGCCTGGCCGTCACCTCCGGTGGTGAGGGCGAGGGCCGCACGACGAACGACTGGCGGCTCGACTCGTCCGGCCCGTCGATGCGTGCCGCCGAGGCGGGGCTCGCGGCGACCGGGTTCGGCAAGCCGCGCGAGTGACGCCGTGCGCTCCCGCCGGCCGACCCGCGGGAGCGCACGAGCACGACCCAGGACCGCCCGGTCCGGCACGCGAACGGCGTGCCGGGCCGGGCGGTCCGTCGTCGTCCTCGGCGCCTGACCGCGCACACCCGACGGCACCCGACGGCACCCGACGGCACCCGACGGCACCGCGCCGGGCGGCCGGACCGGTGCGCCGTCGCAGGGCCGGTGCGCCGTGGGCGGCGGTGTCCCGAGGCCCTGCGGAGGCCGGAGCCCCGACGTAGCGTCGGCCCATGAGCGTCGAGGGCGGGCACCAGCCGGGGGCCGCCGAGCGCCTGCGGCTCGCGCTGGACCGCGACGGCGCGCACTGCGTGTGGTGCGGCCGGTCGTTCACCGGGCTCGTCGCGCCGACCCGGGAGCACCTGGTTCCGCGGGCCAAGGGCGGGCCGTCGTGGATCGAGAACGAGGTCGCGGCGTGCCGGCGGTGCAACGCCGAGCGCGGTCACCGGTCGGCGGTCGAGTGGCTCGAGGAGTGCGAGCGGCGGGGCTGGTCCCCGGACACCGCGGCGGTCGACCGCTCGCTGACCGCGCTGCTCGACGCGATCGCGCGCCGCGGCGGCAACCGCCGGGCCCGGCTGTACGCCGACGCGCAGCGCCGTCGGCTCCGGCGCCGTTGAGCCCGTCGGAGGCAGACGAGTCCTGCATTCTGCGCAACCGGGCGGAGCGCTCGGTCCGACCTGCGCGGCGCACCGTCCGGACGTCCGCCCCGCGCCCGCAGCGCGGACGGTCCCGCCAGCGCGCCGTGCGGCGACCGGCGAGCGCTCCCCGCGCGGGAAGCCCCGTGCCGGGCGATCCTGGGGACCGCGAGCACGGGGCGACGCCGCCCCGTCCGTGCCGACGGAGGGAGTGTCATGACGACGGTCGTGGAGAGGTCGGTCGTGGTCGACGTGCCGGTCAGCGTCGCCTACGCCCAGTGGACGCAGTTCGAGGAGTTCCCGCACTTCATGAGCGGGGTGCAGTCGGTCACGCAGCTCACCGACGAGCGGCTGCAGTGGGTCGCGGAGATCGCCGGGGTCCGGCGCGAGTGGGAGGCGCGGATCCTCGAGCAGGTGCCGGACCGCAAGGTCGCGTGGGCCGCGACCGAGGGCGCGACGAACGCCGGCTCGGTGACGTTCGAGCCCGCCGGTCCGACGAGCACGCACGTGCACTTGCACCTCGAGTACGAGCCCGAGGGCCTCGTCGAGAAGATCGGCGACAAGCTCGACATCGTCGAGAAGCAGGCCGAGGGTGACCTCGAGCGCTTCAAGAAGTTCATCGAGTCCGAGGGGCACGCGACCGGTGCGTGGCGCGGCTCCGTCAACGAGGGGGTCGACGTGCGACCGACGACCGCCGACGCCGCGATGACCGGCAGCGACTCGGGCAAGGCCGGGGTGTCCGGCAAGGTGGCCGCCGCGGTCGGGGTCGGGGTCGCTGCCGCGACCGCCGCGGTGTTCGCGGCCGCGCGCAAGGACGACTCGCCCGAGCTCCCGCCCGAGCCGGCGCCGACGACCGCGGACGTCCCGGTCATCGACTCCGTCCCGACGGTCGCCGACGTCGAGCCCGTGTCGCCGGCCGCCGACCAGCAGCCGCCCGCGTTCGCGCCGGTCGCGCTCAGCACCGAGGGCGAGACGCCCACGTGGACCGGCCCGGAGACCCCCGCGTGGGACCCGGTCGAGTCCCCGGCCGCGACGGACGGCGTCCTGCTGGACGCCGACGACGCGAACCCGGAGGTCGAGGACCCGACCCCGCCGCCCGGCAGCGGGCTCGAGGGTGACCCGCTGGTCGTCCACGACGACACCCCGGGGGACCACGGGGCGCGGATCTGACGTGACGCGGGTGCCGTGCGCCGGCCGACGGTCGGCGCACGGCGGCGTCCCCACGACGACGGCGGGTCTGCCCGGTCCCGCCGCGGCAGGCGGTACGACGTCGGTCGGCTCCTAGGATCGAGCCGTGCCTGCCTTCGAACCGGACGACGAGCTCGGGGGAGACGTCGCGTTCCGGCTGCTGGCGAACACGTCGGTGACCGTCTTCTGGCGCCGGCAGGTGCTCGACGCCACCGTCGGGCGGCTCGTGGAGCGCGGGTACCAGGTCACCGCGATGGACGCCTCCACGTGGTCCACCGACGACGACCTCCACCGCGAGATCGCTCGTGCACTGAGCTTCCCCGACCACTACGGCTCCACGCTGGACGCGCTGAACGACTGCCTGCGTGACGTCGTCGCCCACGAGTACGGGTGGAGCCCGGGCAGCACGGGCCTCGTGCTGGTGCTCACGGGGTACGACGGGTTCGCGGCCGCGTGTCCGCGTTCCGCCCAGGTCGTGCTCGACATCGTGGCGCGCGCCTCCCGGACCGCTGCCCTGTTCGGCCGCCGCCTGCTGTGCCTCGTGCAGAGCGACGACCCCCGGATCCGCTTCGAGGCCGTGGGCGCGACCCCGGTGATGTGGAACGACGCCGAGTGGCTGGACTCCCGCAGGCGCCCCGGGTAGACCGACCGCTGGCGCTCGGCTCCGGGGTCAGCCCTGCGGCGCCCGCACGCGGTCGAGCAGCAGCGTCGCGATGTCGACGACCTCAGGCACGCCGACCGACACGGGTGCCCCGCCGTCGGCCCCGGTGGCACCGGCTCCCGACCCGGCCGACGCCGCGTGCGCCGCGACGCCGTCGGACAGCATCACCGTGCAGAACGGGCACGCCGTCGCGACGACGTCCGCTCCCGTGCCGATGGCCTCGCCCGCGCGCTCGACGTTGATGCGGGTGCCGATCTTCTCCTCCATCCACATGCGCGCGCCGCCGGCGCCGCAGCAGAAGGACCGCTCCTGGGTGCGGGGCATCTCGGCGAGCTCGACGCCGGGGAGCGCGCCGAGCAGCTCGCGCGGCGGGGCGTAGACCTTGTTGTGCCGGCCGAGGTAGCAGGGGTCGTGGTAGGTCACGCGCTGGGTCCCGGCCGGTGCGGCCGTGGCGCCGGTGGCGGTGCCCGACGACGCGGCTTCGGCGGTCGCGCCGGCGCCGGGCGCCGCGGGCGCGGCCACCGGCGTCAGCCGCCCGTCCGCCACGAGCTGGTTGAGCAGCTCGGTGTGGTGCAGCACCTCGTAGCGCCCGCCGAGCTGCGGGTACTCCCGCGAGATCGTGTTGAAGCAGTGCGCGCACGTGACGACGATGCGCTGCGCGCCGACCTCGTTGAGGGTCTCGACGTTCTGCGACGCGAGCATCTGGAACAGCATCTCGTTGCCGGCGCGGCGGGCCGGGTCGCCGGTGCAGGTCTCGCCGTCGCCGAGCACCGCGAACGTGACCCCGGCCGTGTCGAGCAGCTCCGCCACGGCGCGGGTCGTCTTCTTCGCCCGGTCCTCGTACGCGCCCGCGCAGCCGACCCAGAACAGGTAGTCGACGTCGGCCGCCGACTCGACGTCGACGCCGACCTGCGGGACGTCGAACGGCAGGTCCTTGGCCCAGGCGAACCGGTTGCGGGCGGGCAGGCCCCACGGGTTGCCCTGGCGCTCGAGCTTGGTGAAGGCGCCGCCGAGCTCCTTGGGGAACGCCGACTCCATGAGCACCTGGTAGCGGCGCATGTCGACGATCGCGTCGACGTGCTCGATGTCGACGGGGCACTGCTGGACGCACGCGCCGCACGTGGTGCACGCCCACAGGACATCGGGGTCGATGACGCCGGAGCCGACGAGGTCGACGTTCGCGTGCGTCGTGTCGACCGGGGCGTCGGCGGCGCGGCCGTCGGACGCGATCGACCCCTCGCCCTGCGCGGCGTCGCCCGCCGGCCCGGCGAGCAGGTACGGCGCGGTCGCGTACGCGTGGTCGCGCAGCGCGAGCGTGACGAGCTTGGGGGACAGCGGCTTGCCCGTGGCCCACGCCGGGCACTGGTCCTGGCACCGCCCGCACTCGGTGCACGTCGAGAAGTCGAGCAGGCCCTTCCACGTGAAGTCCTCGATGGCGCCGACCCCGAGCCGCGCGTCGTCGGGCAGGTCCTCGAGCGCGGCGAGGTCGACGGGCTCGCCGTTCACCGTCATCGGCTGGAGCGGCCCGAGCGCCGGGGCGCCGGTCAGGTCGCGGCGCGCGTAGATGTTGAGCACCGCGAGGAACCGGTGCCACGCGACGCCCATCGTGGGCTGCAGGCCGACGACGACGAACCACGACATCGACACGAGGATCTTCGCCGTCGCCGCGACCACGACCGCCGCCTCGAGCGCGCCCGTCGACGCCCCGGCCCACGCCGAGCCGTACCAGGCGGTCAGCGGGAAGTGCAGCGGCGACGCGATCGCCAGCCCCTCCTGCGCGGCCAGCGCGTACTCGAGGCCCCGCAGCACGAGCACTGCGAGCACGACGAGCAGCACGGTGGCCTCGACGAAGTACGCGGCGGGCGCGTTCGACCGGGAGAACGGCGAGCGGCGCTGCTCCTCCTCGGACTGGCCCTTCTTCGGCTGGATCCGGAGGCGCCGGGCGATGAGCGCGAGGATCCCGAGCAGCGACGCCCACGCGATGGCCTCGGTCAGCCACTCCCACGGCGCGAGGTGCCCGAGCAGCGGCAGCGCGAAGCGCGGGTCGACGACCTGGCCGTACCCGGTCGCGAGCGTGAAGAACAGGACCGGGAACGACACCATGACGGCCCAGTGCGCGACCTTCACGACGGGCGTGTGCTGGAACCGCCCGTGGCCGACCATCTCGCGCAGCACGAGCCCGACGCGCGGGCCGACGGGGCGCAGGCGGTCGGTCGGCGTCGGGCCGCCGACGCGCACCGTCCGGACGATCGCCGCGAGCCCGCGGGCGAAGACCGCGACACCGACGACGGTCGCGAGGACCACGAGCACGAGGCAGGTCAGCTGCAGGGCGTCCACGCGGTCACGCTAGCCCGTCCGGCGTCGGCCGTCGGGGGACGTTCCGCAGCGCGGCGTCCGAGGCATGAGCGGGACCCCGGAAGGTGGTGGCGTGCCCACGGCGCCCTGGGCGCTCTCGACGCCGGACGGCGGGACGGTGCCGCTCGCCGGCCTCGACGGCACCCGTCCGCACAGCACCGTGCCCCCCGCCCGTCCATGGGCGAGGGGCACGGCACGTGGGGCCCGCCTGCGGTCAGGCGGCCTCACACGTCACGGAGGCCCCCGCCCCCGTGCCGGTGCCCTGGAAGCCGAACGTGGTGCTCTGCCCCGCGGCGACGCGGCCGTTCCACGCCGCGTTGGTCACCCCGACCGTCCGCCCGGTGCCGGTGAGCGCCCCGTTCCACGCCTTCCCGGCGGACGCACCGTCGGGCAGCGTCACGCGGACCGCCCAGCCGTCGAGCGCGGACCGCGCGGAGACGGTGACGCTCGCGACGAAGCCGCCGGGCCACTGGCTCGACACGGAGTACGCGGCGGCGCACGCGGACGTGCCAGGGGTCGGCGTCGGGGTGGGCGTGGGGGTCGGGGAGACCGTCGGGGTCGGGGTCGGGGTCGGGGTGTGCGTGGGCGTGGGCGTCGGGTCGACGCCCAGCGTCAGGTTCCTCTGCTGGACCCGCCACGGCGACCGGCACAGCCCGCAGTCCGGCCCGACGAACGCGCGACCGGCCTGGGTGTCGCCCTTGAGCTGCCACCGGAACCACAGCTGCGCCGCGCGCCCGAACTCGCCGCCGTTCGTCTGGTGGTACGTCCCGCCGTGCCCGACGTCGAGGTTGCCCATGAACGCCGGCAGGCCCGCCGGGAGCTTGCCCCAGTCGTCCATCGCGTTGGGGTAGGCGATGTCGCTCGGCCCGCCGACGATGTACGCGACGGGGTGGTCGAGGCGCCGGAGCTGGTAGTCGTCGGCGTCGTTGAGCAGGCCGCTGCTGAAGATCCCGGTCGTGGTCACGCGCGGGTCGCCCGAGACGGCGTAGGCCTCGAGGCCGCCGCACGAGAAGCCTGCGGCGCCGATCTCGCTCGTGTCGAGCCGGTCGTGCAGCGCGCTGCCCGGCCGGGCGTTCTCCGCGACCGCCCAGTCGATCGACTGCGTGAGCCACGCGGACGTCGAGCTGCCGCTGCCGGCCGGGTTGCCGTTCGAGATCACGAGGAAGCCGTGCGACGCGATCTCGCGCAGGAAGTTCTGGGCCGAGGTGCCGTCCGCGGAGCACGCGCCGTTGCTCCAGACGACGACGGGCATCCGCCCCGGGGGCAGCGTCGTCGGCCGGTAGACCGTGTGGTTGGGCAGGCTCGACGCGGTGCTGTGGTCGGCCGGGTACGGCCCCGAGCCGCCCGGCGCCGCGGTGGCGGGCGTGAGGGCGGACGTGCCGAGCAGGGCGCCGGCCGCCATGACGGCGGTGAGCGCGGCGCGGGCGAGCGGTCGCTTCATCGGGACCTCCGGGGTGCGGGGTGGTGCAGGTGTGCGGGGTGGTGCAGGTGTGCTGGGCGAGCCACCGGCCAGGGCAGCAGCAGGGAGTCGCAGCCGCTGCGCTGCCCTGGCCGGTCGAGGGCTAGCGCTGCAGCGTGAGCAGGCCCGGCCGGTACGGCAGCCGGCCGTAGTCGCCACCCGAGCTCGGGGAGCGGCCCTGGTAGAGCAGCCGGAGGTTGCACGGGTCGACCGTCATGGTCTGGTCCGCGCTGGTCCGCAGCAGCTCGCCGTGGCTGATGTCGTTGGTCCAGGTCGCGCCGCTGTTCGCCTTGCCCGCGAACGGGTTGCTCTCGGTGGCGGCCTGCGGGGTCCACGTGCCGCCCAGGCTCGTGGCCGTGAAGGACCGGAAGTAGCGGCCCTGCGACCCGATGGCCTCGACGATCATCAGGTACCGGTTCTGGCCCTGGAGCTTGTAGACCTGCGGCGCCTCGAACAGGTTGTTCGTGGTGTCGCTCATGATCGTCGTGTAGCTCGACCCGAAGCTGCCCGGGAAGTTCCCGAGCGGCATGCTCGACCGGTAGATCTTGCCGTTGTCACCGGCGAAGAACAGGTACATGTTCTGGTCGTCGGCGATGAGCGTCTGGTCGATCGGGCCGGTGCCCGAGCCGGTGATGCTGCCCGTGAACAGCGTCTGGTGCGGGCCCCAGCTGTTCGGGTTCGACGGGTCGGTCGAGGTCCGGTAGGAGAACGCCGGGCCGCCCCACTGGTAGGCCATGACCCAGATGTTCTTCGGCGCGAAGTAGAACAGCGACGGCGCGACCGCGGTGAACGGCATCGAGTTCTGGCTCGCCGACGCCATCTCCGAGTAGTTCGTGAACAGGCCGAAGTTCATCGAGCCCCACGACGTGCCGTTGTCGTGCGTCGTCGCGTACACGAGCTGCTTGCCGTTGTACGGCGCGACCGTGAAGTCCTTGAGCGAGGCCCAGCCGGAGCGCGGCGTCGCGAGCGAGCCCGTCGAGGACCAGCGGTACGACGACGGGAGGTTGCAGGTGCCCGGGTTCGGCGCGGGCGTCGTCGTCGTCGGCGTGGGGTTCGGGTTCGGGTTGGACCCGCCGACCGGCACGAGCAGCCACTGCTGGTTCGCACCGCCCCAGCTCGAGTACTGGACGACGTTCGCGCCGTCCGCCGTGGAGGCACCCTGCACCTCGACGGCCTTGTTCGAGTTCCGGTTGATCAGCGTGACCGAGCCGCCGGTCGAGTCCTGCAGCCGGAACTGCTGGTTGCTCTGGTTGCGGTCGGTGTACTGGACGATCGCGCCGCCGTCGGCGGTCGAGAAGTTGAGGACGTCCAGGACCTTGCCGGAGAGGCGTGACTTGAGCCGGTAGTAGCCGTTGCCGGCGTCGACGAACTGCCACTGCTGCTGGGCGCCGTCGTTGCGGCTCCACTGCGTGATGCGCGCGCCGTCGGCCGTCGAGAGGTTGTACACGTCGAGCGCCTTGCCGCTGCCCCGGTTCACCAGGACGTACGACGCGTTCGTGTCGACCGTCACGGCCGACGCGGCAGGTGCGGTCGCCACGGCCAGCGCGGCGGTGGACGCCGCCGTCGCGAGCGCCGCGACCGCAGCCGCCCAGCGCCGGCCGACCGTCCGTCCGGGACTCGTCCCGGTCTCCGTCGTTCTCCTCATGCTGCTCTCCTTCGAGTCGTGCGAGGGGTGGTCCTTCGAGGGACGGTCCCGGCCGGACGGGCTGCCCGGCCGGGACCGCGGTGCGTCAGGTCAGCCGACCCGGACGAGCTGCCACTGCTGGTTCGCCCCGCCCCAGCTCGTGTACTGCACGACGTTGCCGCCGTTCGCGGTCGAGGCGCCCTGCACCTCGACGGCCTTGCCGGAGTTGCGGTTGACGATCGTCAGGTAGCCGCCCGACGACGTGACCCGGAACTGCTGGTTGCTCTGGTTGCGGTCGGTGTACTGGACGATCGCGCCGCCGTCGGCGGTCGAGAAGTTGAGGACGTCCAGGACCTTGCCGGAGAGGCGTGACTTGAGCCGGTAGTAGCCGTTGCCGGCGTCGACGAACTGCCACTGCTGCTGGGCGCCGTCGTTGCGGCTCCACTGCGTGATGCGCGCGCCGTCCGCGGTCGAGAGGTTGTACACGTCGAGCGCCTTGCCGCTGCCCCGGTTCACCAGGACGTACGACGCGTTCGTGTCGATGGTCCCGTTCGTCGGGGGAGCGGTCGTGGGCGGCGGCGTGGTGCTCACCGCGTTGAGCGCGTTGAGCGTCGAGGTGTAGGCCGCCTTCTTGTTGCCCGACCCGTCGAAGAGCAGCGGGTTCGCGCCGGTGCGCCACGAGTCGGCGTCGCGGACGCCCCACACGGTGATGCCGGTGCAGCGGGCGACCGCGAGGCAGGCCCGGGTGACCTGCGCGTACGCGTTGGCCTGGTTCGAGCCCTGCTGGATGTCGAGCTCGGTGATCTGGACGTCGACCCCGAGGTCCGAGAACCGCTGGAGGTTGGCCTGGAAGTCGCTCGGCATCGAGGTGCCGAGGTGCGCCTGGAAGCCGACGCAGTCGATCGGGACGCCGCGCGCCTTGAAGTCGCGGACCATGGTGTAGATGCCCGTGGACTTCGCGTTGATGCCGTCGGTGTTGTAGTCGTTGTAGCAGAGCTTGGCGCCCGGGTCGGCGGCGCGGGCGGCGCGGAACGCGGCCTCGATCCAGTCGTTGCCGGTGCGCTGCAGGTTGGAGTCGCGGCGGCTCCCGCGGCCGTCGTCGGCGAACGCCTCGTTGACGACGTCCCAGGTGTGGATCTGGCCGCGGTAGTGCGTGGCGACCTGGGTGACGTGGTTGATCAGGGCGTTGCGCAGCGCGCTCCCGGACATGCTCTGCATCCAGCCGGGCTGCTGGGCGTGCCACGCGAGGGTGTGGCCGCGGACCTGCTTGCCGTTGGACCGGGCCCAGGACACGATCCGGTCGCCGTTGGTGTAGTTGAAGCGGTTCTGCGACGGCTCGGTCGCGTCCATCTTCATCTCGTTCTCGGCCGTGATCATGTTGAACTCGCGGTTCGCGATCCCGATGTAGGTCGAGTCGTTCATGCGACCCGCGGCGATCGCGGTGCCGAAGTAGCGCCCGCTCTGTGCGGCCGCGGCACCGAGGGTGCTCGCCGCCGACTGCGCGGGGGCGGCCACCACCAGTCCGGCGACCGCCGTGGCGACGGTCAGGCCGGCCGCTACCAGGGCGTGCCGGGCGCGTCGTGAAGTCGTGTTCATGCGTACCTCTCTCTGAGGGCCGCCGTCGTCGTCGACGTCGGCGCCGCGGTCCCCGCAGACAGTTCTCCATCGGTGTAGAAGCGCCGGTGCGGAGGCGGGGACCGTGCGGATGTTCGCGCTCACATTGGCACGGGACCGGCGGAGATCGAAGCGGTTCCGGGTGATATGAAACGATTCTCACGAGGGCAACCGGTGGCCGCGCCGAGGCGCGAGCGTCCTCGTCCGGCCGCGACGGAGCCGCTCGGCCGGAAGCGGTTCCACCCGGCGACGTGCGTGAACGGCGGCATCCGTGCAGGTCGGAGCGGGTCCGCTCCGGTAGATTGCGACCGGCCGGACCCCCGCTCCAGGGGGCGTTGGGGGCCGACCACGCGGGGTCCGACGGGAGGCGTTGTGGCGACGATGGCCGACGTCGCGCGCCAGGCCGGCGTGTCCGTCAAGACCGTCTCGAACGTCCTGAGCGGCTACCCGTACATCCGCGACACGACCCGGGCGCGCGTGCTCGCCGCCGTCGACGAGCTCGGCTACGAGATCAACGTGACCGCGCGGATCTTCCGCTCGGGTCGCAGCGGCGTCGTCGGCCTCGCCGTGCCCGAGCTCGGCCAGCCGTACTTCGGTGAGCTCGCGGACGAGATCCTCGCCGCCGCGCGCGAGCACGACCTCCAGGTGCTCATCGAGCCGACGGGCTTCACGCGCGAGGGCGAGCTCGCGGCGCTCCGCGAGCCGCGACGCGGCCTGATCGACGGGCTCATCTTCAGCCCCGCCGCGCTCGTGCAGGCCGACGAGCGCCTGCTCCAGGACCTGGGCTACCCGCTCGTGCTGCTCGGCGAGCAGATGTTCTCCCCGCACGTCGACCACGTGACGATGCGCAACGTCGAGGGCGCGCGCGCGGCGACGGACCTGCTCCTCGACGCCGGGCGGCGGCACATCGCCGTCATCGGCATGCTGCACGCCGAGACCGCCGGCTCGTCGGCACTGCGTTTCCGCGGGTACCGCGAGGGGCTCGAGGCGCGCGGCCTCGAGGTCGACCCGCGCCTGCTCGGCTGGGCGGACGAGGGCTGGCACCGGGCCGAGGGCGCCCGCGCGATGGCCGCGGTGCTCGACTCGGGCGCGCACGTCGACGGCGTCGTCGCGTTCAACGACGCGCTCGCGATCGGCGCGATGTACGAGCTGCAGGTGCGCGGGCTCGCGATCCCGCAGGACGTCGGGGTCGTCGGGTTCGACGACATCGGGGACGCGCTGTTCTCGGTGCCGACGCTGACCACCGTGGACCCCGGCCGGCGCGAGATCGCCCGCGTCGCGGTGGACCTGCTCCGCCGCCGGGTGCAGGAGCGGCTCGACCCCGGTGCCGAGCGCGCTGCGCCCGTGCTGCACGTCGCGGACATGCGGCTCGTCGAGCGCGAGAGCACGGCGCCCCGAGCGGTCTGACGCACGACGTCGCCGCTCGTCGCCCGTCGCGAAATCGTTATCGACAGCGGTTGACAGCACGGGCGCCCGGTTGCCAGGGTGGCCGCTCGTACGGGTTCTACACCGGTGTAGAACAGGCGCGACGACGCGCCCCCGTCCGCAGGCGCTGTCCCCCACGGCGCCGGCTGCATCACTCGACGAGGAGTAGGAAGGCAGCGCGATGACCATGAGGAAGATGCTGGCCGCATCGACCGCGGCGCTCCTGTGCGCGGCGGGCCTGGCGGCGTGCGGGACCGAGAGCGGCACCGCGGAGCAGGACGGCGACGTCACGATGACGTTCTGGCACAACGCGTCGACGGGTGCCGGCAAGACGTTCTGGGACGACACCGTCGCCGCGTTCATGGCGGAGAACCCGGGCGTCACGATCGAGGTGCAGTCCATCCAGAACGAGGACCTCGACGGCAAGCTGCAGACCGCGCTCAACTCGGGCGACGCCCCCGACGTCTTCCTCCAGCGCGGCGGCGGCAAGATGGCCGCGATGGTCCGCGCCGGGCAGCTGCTCGACCTCTCGGACCTCGTCACCGAGGAGACCCAGGGCCTCATCCCCGAGGGCTCGTTCAAGGCCAACCAGATCGAGGGCAAGACGTACGCGATGCCCATCGCGGTCCTGCCGGGCGGCATCTGGTACAGCCAGGACCTCTTCGCGCAGGCCGGCATCACCGAGCCGCCCGCGACGGTCGAGGACCTCGACGCCGCCGTGACGGCGCTCAAGGGCGCCGGGGTGCAGCCCATCGCGCTCGGCGCCAAGGACGCCTGGCCCGCGGCGCACTGGTACTACTTCTTCGCGCTGCGCGCGTGCAGCCCCGAGACGCTCGAGGCGGCGGCCGAGTCGATGGAGTTCGACGACCCGTGCTGGGTCGAGGCCGCCGAGAACCTCGAGGCGTTCGCCGGCACCGAGCCGTTCAACGAGGGCTTCCTCACGACGTCGGCCCAGCAGGGCGCCGGCTCGTCGGCCGGTCTGCTCGCCAATCACCAGGCCGCGATGGAGCTCATGGGTGCCTGGAACCCGGGCGTCATCGGCTCGCTCACGCCCGACGAGCAGCCGCTGCCCGACCTCGGCTGGTTCGCGTTCCCCGAGGTGCCGGGCGGCGAGGGCGAGCCCGGCTCGATCCTCGGCGGCGTCGACGGCTACAGCTGCTCGGCGAAGGCGCCGGAGCAGGAGTGCGCCGACTTCCTCAACTACATCGCGCGCACCGAGGTGCAGGAGGGCTACTACCGCGCCTTCAACGCGCCCCCGGTGAACACCGAGGCGCAGGCCGTGATCGAGGAGCCGTACCTGAAGAGCGTGCTCGACGCCTACAACGCGGCGCCGTTCGTCTCGCAGTGGCTCGACACGGTCTACGGGCAGAGCGTCGGCAACGCGCTCAACGTGGGCGTCGTCGACCTGCTCGCCGGCAAGCGCGACGCCGCCGGGGTCGTGGAGGCCGTCAACGACGCCGCCGCGAAGTCCTAGGGGCAGCGACGCACATGACCTCCACGCGCGAGAGCTCGCTCACCGCGAACGGCTCGCCCGTCGACCTGCCGGCCGGCGGGAGCGTCACCTCCCCGGTGACGCCCCCGCCGCGCCGCGGGCGTCGCGGCCTCGGGTGGGGCGAGCGCCTCGAGATCGCGGCGCTCACCGGGCCGGCCCTCGTGGTCTTCCTCGGGTTCGTGATCTTCCCCGTCCTGATGGCCGCGTACTACGGCTTCTTCCGGTGGGAGGGCTACGGCGTCCCCACGGACTTCGTCGGGCTCAAGAACTACGCGACGATCCTGACCGACCCGCTGTTCCACGAGGCGCTCCTGCACAACGCGACGATCGCCGTGCTGTCGCTCGTGCTCCAGGGCCCGGCCGCGCTGCTCGTCGCGCTGCTGCTCAACCGCCGGATGCGCGGCCAGTCGCTCATCCGCGTGCTGATCTTCGTGCCGTACGTCATCTCCGAGGTCGTGGTCGGCACCGGGTGGAGCCTCATGCTCCAGAGCCGCGGCGCGCTCAACGACGTGCTGGGGCGGATCGGGCTCGGGGCGCTCGAGAGCGAGTGGCTCTCCGACCCGGACCTCGCGATCTGGACGCTCATGGGCATCATCACGTGGAAGTACATCGGCTTCGCGGTGATCCTCTTCCTCGCGGGCCTGCAAGGGATCCCGGAGGAGCTGAACGAGGCCGCGGCGATCGACGGCGCCTCCTACTGGCAGGTGCAGCGGCGCATCACGCTGCCGCTGCTCGCACCGACGCTGCGCATCTGGGCGTTCCTGTCGATCATCGGCTCGCTGCAGCTGTTCGACCTCGTCTACATCATCTGGGGCCAGTACATCGCCTCGACCGCGGGCACCTCGACGATGGCGACCTACATGGTGTCGTTCGGGCGCAACGCGGGCAGCTACGGCTACGGCAACGCGGTGGCCGTCGTGCTGTTCCTGATCTCGCTGGCCGCCGCCCTCGTGTACCAGCGGACGGTGCTGCGCCGCGACACCGCGGGCGCCCTGACCGGAGGTGCCCGCTGATGGCCGCCACCCTCTCGGCCCCGCCGCTGCCCGCCGAGCGCGAGCCGGTGCGCCGGCGCACGAGCGGTGCGCCGCGGTGGGGCAGCCCGGGCGTGTACGCGTTCGCCACGCTGCTGATCGTCGCGATGCTCGCACCGGTCGTGTACATCGTGATCGGCGGGTTCCGCACGAACGCCCAGATCACCTCGGACCCGTCGGGGCTGCCGAGCCCGTGGCGGCTCGACAACTACGTCGACGTCCTGAGCGGCGGCGTCTTCTGGCGCCAGGTGCTGAACTCGACGATCGCGGCGAGCGCCACGACGCTCGGGGTCGTCGCGCTCGGGCTCATGGTGAGCTTCGCGCTCGCGCGGTACCGGTTCCGGGGCCAGGGCGTGATGTACGCGCTGTTCGCGGCCGGGCTGATGTTCCCGCTCACCGTCGCGATCACGCCGCTGTACATCCTGGTCCGGACGCTCGGCCTGATGAACGACCTCGGCGGCGTGATCCTGCCGCAGATCGCGTTCGGGCTGCCCACGACCGTGATCATCCTCGTGCCGTTCCTGCGGGCGATCCCCGCGGAGCTGCAGGAGGCCGCCGCGATCGACGGGTGCAGCCGCCTCGGCTTCTTCTGGCGGATGGTCCTGCCGCTGTCGGTGCCGGGCGTCATCACGGTCGGGATCCTCGCGTTCATCGGCAGCTGGAACAGCTACCTGCTGCCGCTGTTCGTGCTCAACGACTCGGGCGCGTTCACGCTGCCGCTGGGCGTGCAGGCGTTCTCGTCCGAGTACTCGGTCGACACCGCGAAGGTGCTCGCGTTCACCTCGCTGGCGATGCTGCCGGCGCTCGTGTTCTTCAGCCTGTTCGAGCGGCGCATCGTGGGCGGCCTCACGGGCGCGGTCAAGGGCTGAGCCGGTGACGCTGACCGGGACGTACCTGTTCACGATCGACGCCCACCTCGGGCCGGTCGTGGACGTGGGCGTGACCCCGACGGGCCACCGCCGGGTCGTCCCCGTCCTCGGTGGCGTCGTCACGGGCGGCCTCGACGGGACGGTGCTGCCCGGCGGGGCGGACTGGAACCTCGAACGGCCCGACGGGTCGTGCGAGCTGTGGGCGCGCTACGAGCTGCGGCTCGGCACCAGGGCGGTCGTGTCGGTCACGAACACCGCGGTGCACGAGGCGGGCGCGCCCGCACCGATCCTCACGACACCCCGGTTCGACGTCGGCGCGGGCGGTCCCGTCGAGCTGCGGACCGGGGTGCTCGTGGGGCTCCTGACGTTGCAGCCGGGCGGGCGGCGCGTGCTGGTCGAGGTGCACCGGGTCGAGGTCGCTGCCCGCGCGTGAGCGGCGGGGACGGGACGGGGGCGGCCCCCGGGCGACGGGTGCGGAGCCGTCCGGGCGCCGGGCGCTGCCGGTCGGCTCCCGGTCGGGTGCCGGACGGCGCGTCAGCGGCTCGCGATCGCGTCGAGCGCGAGCCGGACCACCTCGGCCCCCGACCGCACGACCCCGGGGGAGTGCGCCCCGAACGACTCCCGGACCGCTGCCGCACGGTCGAGCGACGGCGTCGGCGGCTCGGGCAGCGCCGTGAGGTAGGCGTCGAGCACGGTCGTGACGAACCACGTCGGGACGTCGAGCCGCGCGACGTCGCCCGCGTCGGCCGGGATCCCCTCGACGACCGCGCACGCGAGGGCGAGCGCCGTCATCGCGGTGTCGAGGGCCGCCGGGCCGGTGCGCGCGATCGCCCAGTCGATCACCACGGGCTCACCGGCCACGAGCATCACGTTCGCGGGGTGCAGGTCGAGGTGCACGACGACGTGTCCCGGCTCGCGCGCGGGCGGGCCCAGGTCGGGCGGCAGCCCGTCGACGGGGACGCGGTGCAGGTCAGCGTGCAGGCGGGCGAGCGTCCGGCCGGCGTCGGCGGGCTCGACGTCACCGACGAGCGCCGCCTCGACGAGGGTCGGGCCGTCGAGCCGCTCGAGCACCATCCCGGTCGGGCGCCCGTGCGCGTCGAGGTGCACGCCGTGCACGTGCGGGACGCGGACGCCGTGCCGGGCGACGTGCCGCATGACCGTGACCTCGGTCGACACGTCGCGCGCGTCGTCGTACCGGCGCAGCACGCGGTCCGGGCCGAGCTCGTGCACCGTGGCCTCCCGGCCGCGGGCCAGCAGCGGTCCGGGCGGCTCGTCGGACACCGGGAGGCTGCTCACCTGCGGACCGTAGGCCTCCGGCGGGTCCGGGGTCGACGCGTTTCCGGAGCCGGGCCACGCGGCGCCACGTCACGCCGGCCGGGCGCGGCCGGGTCGAGCCGGTTCCCGCCGGGTCCAGCGTGGGCGTCGTGCCGGTGCGCGGCACACCCTCAGGGCGTGAGGTCCCACAGCAGCCGGTAGTACGCCGTGCGCTCGGGGTCGGGGTCGACGCCGTACGCGTCGAGCAGCGCGTCGTCCAGCCCGGGGCCGTAGTTCCAGTGCGTGCTCCACGTCGCGATCGCCAGGTCGGCCCAGCGGTCGGCGAGGCCGAGCGTCCCGAGGTCGACGTGCGCGGCGAACCGCCCGTGCTCGTCGAGCAGCGTGTTCGGGGCGCACGCATCGCCGTGGCACACCACGAGCCGGTCGACGGGCGGGACGTCCGCGAGGCGTGCCGTCGCCTCGGCGAGCGTGAGGTCGGCGTGGTCGGGGTGCCACGTCGCGCGGTCGTCGCGTCCGCCGGTCAGGGCGCGGGTCAGGCGGTCGCGCACGTCCCACGTGAACGGGCAGCCCTCGACGGGCAGCCGGTCGTGCAGCACGCGCAGCCCCGCGCCGAGCGCGCGGGCCGCGACCTCGGGCCGGGCGGCCCAGCGCGGGTCGACGGCGCTGGTCCCGTCGAGCGCCGCGGTCACGAGCCACGAGCCGTCCGCGTCGGACCCCGCGTCGAGCACCCGCGGGACCGGCGTGAACGGCGCGGCCCACGCGAGCCGCACGGCCTCCGCCGACAGGTCGGCCGGCGCGCCCGTGGGCAGCCACTTCACGAAGCGACGCGTGCGCTCGCCCGTGAGCTCGAACGTCAGCCCGCCGAGCTCGTTGCGCCAGACCGCGCGGACGGCGTCGGCCCCCGCGAGGTCGGCGACCACGGGCGGGACGGCGACGTCGTCGACCGGGAAGGAGGCGATCACGGCGCCCAGCGTGCCACTGCCGAGCCCGGCCCACGGCGTCGCGGCGACGCACCGCCCGCGGGCCGCGCACCGTCCACTTGGTAGACTTCCCTCATCCACCCGTGAGCGCACCGCTGCAGGCTCTCGTGCCGCGCGCGTGCTCGACCGATCGCTGACAACACCACACACCGGTTCCGGCGCACGGCGTCGGGCGTGCCGGACCGACCGACCACCCGCCCCTCAACAGGACGGAGCCGGACGTGCTGCTGCTGCTCGCTGTCCATCTCGCCGCAGCCGTCGTCGCGCCCGTGCTCGTCCGGTGGATCGGCCGCAGGGCGTTCTGGGTGCTGGCGCTCGCGCCGGCGTCAGCCACGGTCTGGGCGCTCACGCAGACTGCCGCGGTGCAGGCCGGGGACGGGCCCGTCGAGGTCGTCCCGTGGGTCCCGCAGCTCGGCCTCGAGCTGGCGTTCCGGCTCGACACGCTCGGGTGGCTCATGACGCTGCTCGTCGGCGGGGTCGGTGCGCTCGTGCTGGTCTACTGCTCGGCGTACTTCTCCCCGCGGGCGACCGGGCTCGGCCGGTTCAGCGGGGTGCTCGTCGCGTTCGCGGGCGCGATGCTCGGGCTCGTCACGGCCGACGACCTGCTGCTCGTGTTCGTGTTCTGGGAGCTCACGACCGTCTTCTCGTACCTGCTCATCGGGCACTACAACGAGCGCAAGGCGTCCCGGCGCGCGGCCATGCAGGCCATCGTGATCACGACCGCGGGCGGCCTGACCATGCTCGTCGGCGTCATCCTGCTGGGCGAGGCCGCCGGCACGTACCGCCTCTCCGCGGTGCTCGCCGACCCGCCCCAGGGCACCCTCGTGACCGTCGGCGTCGTGTGCCTGCTGGTCGGGGCCGTGACCAAGTCCGCGATGATCCCGCTGCACTTCTGGCTGCCCGCCGCGATGGCCGCGCCGACGCCCGTCAGCGCGTACCTGCACGCTGCCGCGATGGTCAAGGCCGGCATCTACCTGATCGCCCGCTTCGCGCCCGCGTACGCCGAGCTGACCGCGTGGCAGGTCGTCGTGCTGACGCTCGGCTGCGGGAGCCTGCTCGTCGGCGGGTACCGCGCGCTGCGCCAGCACGACCTCAAGCTCGTGCTCGCCTTCGGCACGGTCAGCCAGCTCGGCCTGCTCGTGGTGCTCGTCGGGTTCGGGACGCGCGCGACGGCGCTCGCGGGGCTCGCGATGCTCGGCGCGCACGCGATGTTCAAGGCCGCGCTGTTCCTCGTCGTCGGCGTGGTCGACGCCGCGACCGGCACGCGCGACCTGCGCCGGCTCTCCGGGGTCGGGCGGGCGCTGCCCGTGACGGCGCTCGCGGGCGGGCTCGCGACGGCGTCGATGATCGGGCTGCCGCCGTTCGCCGGGTACGTCGCCAAGGAGGCCGCGCTCGAGGCGATCGCGCACCACGACGGCGGCGTCGGGGACCAGGTCGTCTTCTGGGCGGTCGTCGTCGGCTCGGCCCTGACGGTCGCGTACGGGCTGCGGTTCTTCTGGGGGGCGTTCTCGACGAAGTCCGTGGTCGCGCACCCGCCCGTGCACGACGGCGGGACCGCGCCCGCGGGCAGCCCGACGCCCCCGGACCGCGACGAGCCCGCCGTCCCCGCGACGATCACACGCCCGTCGCTCGTCCTCGTCTACCCGTCGCTCGTGCTCGCGGTCCTCGGGCTCGCCGCCGCGGTCCTGCCGGGGCTCGGGGAGCACCTGCTGTCCCCGTACGCCGACCAGTTCGCGGGCGAGCCCGGCCACCTCGTGCTGTGGGCGGGCGTCACGCCGACGCTCCTCACGACGCTCGGGGTCGTGGCCGCCGGGGTGGCGCTGTTCGTGCTCCGTGAGCCGGTCGAGCGGCTCCAGGCGCGGGTGCCCCCGGTGCCGGAGGCCGACCACCTGTACCGGCGCCTCATGCGCAAGCTCGACGACCTCGCGGCCGACGTCACGGCGCTCACGCAGCGCGGTTCGCTGCCCGTGTACCTCGGCGGGATCCTGCTCGTGTTCGTCGTCGCCGTGGGCGGCGCGATGCTGACCGTCGCGTCGCTGCCCGACGGCGTCCGCGCGTGGGACCACCCCGCGCAGGTGCTGTTCGGTGCCCTCGTCGTCGTCTCGGCGGTCCTCACCGCGCGCGCCCGCCGCCGCCTCAAGGCCGTGATCCTGCTCGGCATCAGCGGGTACGGGGTCGCGGGGCTGTTCCTGCTGCACGGCGCCCCCGACCTCGCGCTGACCCAGGTGCTCACCGAGACCGTGACGCTCGTCGTCTTCGTGCTCGTGCTGCGCCGCCTGCCCGCGTACTTCTCGGACCGCCCGCTCGCGGCGAGCCGCTGGGTGCGCCTCGTGATCGGCCTCGCGGCGGGCCTGACGGTCGGCGGGCTCGCGCTCGTCGTCCCGGGCGCACGCGTGCACGTGCCCGTCTCCGACCTGTTCGCGGCCGAGGCGTACGAGTTCGGCGGCGGCAAGAACATCGTCAACGTGACGCTCGTCGACGTCCGCGCGTGGGACACCATGGGCGAGATCTCGGTGCTCCTCGTCGCCGCGACCGGCGTCGCGTCGCTCGTGTTCCTGCAGAAGCGCAGCGGCGCGATCTTCCGCGCGGACGAGGCGAACGAGGGCCGGCCGGTGTGGGCGATCGGCGGCAACGACCCCGCCGCGGCCCTGCGCCAGCCCGCGCACGCACCGCTCCCGCCGACGCCGTCGGGCACCTACCCGGGGTTCGCGCACGCGGTCCGCCGCACGGGCGAACGGTCCAAGGAGTGGCTGCGGGCCGGCCGGACGCTCGCGCCGCGGCGCCGCTCGGTGATCTTCGAGGTCACGACGCGCCTGCTGTTCCACACGATGATCGTGTACTCGGCCTACCTGCTCTTCTCGGGGCACAACGCGCCCGGCGGCGGGTTCGCGGCGGGGCTCGTGACGGGCATCGCGCTCGTCGTGCGCTACCTCGCGGGCGGCCGCTACGAGCTGGGTGAGGCGGCACCGGTGCAACCCGGCCTCCTGCTCGGCAGCGGGCTGTTCCTGTCCGCCGGCGTCGGGCTCGTCGCGCTGCTCGCGGGCGGGTCGGTCCTGCAGTCCTGGATCATCGACATCCACGTGCCCGTCATCGGCACGATCCACCTGGTGACGTCCCTGTTCTTCGACGTCGGCGTCTACCTCGTCGTCGTCGGGCTCGTGCTCGACATCCTGCGCACGCTCGGTGCGGAGATCGACCGCCAGGCCGAGGCCGGCGAGCACACCGGCGGCTCGGAGGACCACTCGCGCGACACGTCCGGCACGGGCTCCGTGTTCGGGGCGGGCGCGCAGGGGACGGCCGACGCCGACGGCCTCGTCCGCACCGCGGAAGGCGACCTGGAGGTGCACCGCTGATGCCCCTGAACCCGGACATGAGCCCGAACGTCACGCTCGTCGTCGTCATCGCGGCGCTCGTCACGGTCGGCGTCTACCTGCTGCTCGAGCGCAGCCTCTCGCGCGTGCTCATCGGCGTGATCCTGATCGGCAACGGCGCGAACCTGCTGTTCCTCGTCGCGGGCGGCGCCGCCGGGCGGCCGCCGATCATCGGCGGTGCGGACGAGTCCGAGATGAGCGACCCGCTGCCGCAGGCGATGGTGCTCACCGCGATCGTCATCACGCTCGGCATGACCGCGTTCCTGCTCGCCATGGCGTACCGGTCGTGGCAGCTGCACCGCCACGACGAGGTCCAGGACGACGTCGAGGACCGCCGCATCGCCCGGCTCGCGGCACGCGACGAGCGCGCCACGACCGACGCCGACACCGAGGACACGCGCTCGACGCTCGACGAGGAGGCCGCGGAGACGCGCGACGAGACGGACGACGCGCCCTCCGAGCGGTCCACCCCGGTGGAGGTCCCGTGACCGGCGACCCGACCTGGCTGGTCCCGCTGCCCGTCGTCCTGCCGCTGTTCGGCGCCGGCCTCGCGCTCGCGCTGTACCGCCGGCCCCGCGCGCAGCGGCTGATCAGCGTCGTCGTGCTCTCGCTCGTGCTCGCGGTGTCCGTGGCGCTGCTCGTGCTCGCCGACGGGGGTCCGCTCGTGATCGACGTGGGCGGCTGGGCCGCGCCCGTCGGCATCGACCTCGTGGCCGACCGGCTGTCGGCGCTCATGCTCACGGTGTCGAGCGCCGTCACCCTGTGCGTCCTGCTGTACTCGCTCGCGGAGGGCGAGGCCGACGGTGACGAGGCGGCGCCCGTCTCGATCTACCACCCGACGTACCTGATCCTGACGGCGGGCGTCGCGAACGCGTTCCTGTCCGGGGACCTGTTCAACATCTACGTCGGCTTCGAGATCCTGCTCGCGGCGAGCTACGTGCTGCTGACCCTCGGCGGCACCGGCGAGCGGATCCGCGCGGGCAGCATCTACGTGGTCGTCGCGCTGCTCTCGTCGGTGCTGTTCCTCATCGCGATCGCGCTCGTCTACGCGGCGACCGGCACCGTCAACCTCGCGCAGCTCGCGGTCCGGCTCCCCGAGATCGACCCGGGCGTGCGGCTGCTGCTGCAGATCATGCTGCTGCTCGCGTTCGGCATCAAGGCGGCGATCTTCCCGCTGTCCGCGTGGTTGCCCGACTCCTACCCGACCGCCCCGGCGCCCGTCACCGCGGTGTTCGCAGGCCTCCTGACCAAGGTCGGCGTGTACGCCATCATCCGCACGCAGACCCTGCTCTTCCCGGAGGGCCGCGCCGACGACGTCCTCATGTGGGCCGCGCTCGCCACGATGGTCGTCGGCGTCCTCGGCGCCGTCGCGCAGGACGACATCAAACGTCTGCTCTCGTTCACGCTCGTGAGCCACATCGGCTACATGATCTTCGGCATCGCGCTCGCGACGCAGGCCGGGTGGAGCGCCTCGATCTACTACGTGGCGCACCACATCACCGTGCAGACCGCGCTGTTCCTCGTCGTCGGGCTCATCGAGCGGCACGGCGGCTCGACGTCGCTCGACCGGCTCGGGGGCCTCGCCAAGCTCACGCCGGTCCTCGCCCTGCTGTTCTTCGTCCCGGCGATGAACCTCGGCGGGATCCCACCGCTGTCCGGGTTCCTCGGCAAGGTCGGGCTCCTGCAGGCCGGCGTCGACGTCGGCACGCCGCTCGCGCTGACGCTCGTCGTCGGCGGCGTGATCGTGTCGCTGCTGACCCTGTACGCGCTGGTCAAGGCGTGGAACAAGGCGTTCTGGCAGACCCCGCCGGTCGAGCCGCCGCGCACGGCCCTGCCGCTCGGGATGATCGGCCCGACGGCCGCGCTCGTCGCGTTCGGGCTGCTGCTGACGGTGGCCGCCGGACCGCTGTACGGCTACACCGAGCGCGCCGCGCTGACGCTCCAGGACCGCTCGGTCTACATCGCGTCGGTGCTGCCCGACGGCGAGCGCGGGCAGGGCGAGTCCGCGGAGGTCGCGGAGGACGACGGCGGGGCCGGGGACGACGGCGAGGCCGGGGACGACGGCGACGCGTCGGGTGGCGTGCCCGCGGGCGCGACGACGGACAGGGCCCGGCCGTGAGCGCGGGGCGCTGGTCGGTGCGCGCCCAGTGGGGCACGACGCTGTGGCTCACCGCCGTCTGGGTGCTGCTGTGGGGCGACCTCTCGGTCGCGAACGTGCTCGTCGGGCTGCTGCTCGGGTACCTCGTGACGCACGGCCTGCGGATGACGCCCATCGACTTCCACGGCCGGGTGCGCCCGCTCGGGCTCGCGCACCTCGTGACGCGGTTCCTGCTCGACCTCGTGCGGGCGTCGTTCGAGGTGAGCCTGATCGCGCTGCGGCCCCGGCACGTGCCGCGCGGTGCGGTGATCGGCGTGCAGCTGCGCAGCCACTCGGACCTCTACCTCACGATGACGGCCGAGCTGTGCTCGCTCGTGCCCGGCTCGCTCGTCGTCGAGGCGCACCGCGTGACCGGCGTCCTCTACCTCCACGTCCTCGACGTGGAGCAGTCCGGCGGCATCGAGGCGGCACGGCAGGTCGTCCTCGACCAGGAGGAGCGCGTGCTGCGCGCGCTCGCGTCGGACGCGGAGCTCGCCGAGGCAGGGCTGGCGCCGCGCGGCGGGCCCCCCAGGGGCGCGGCACGGGACGGCGGTGCCGCTGCGGGCCCGGACGGGACGACGAGCACGGAGGTGCGCGCATGAACGACGTCGTGGTCGCGGTCTGCGCGGTCCTGCTCACGACCGGGGCGGTCCTGGCGGTCGTCCGGGCCGAGCGCGGGCCGTCGATCCTCGACCGGACCGTCGCGCTCGACATCGTGCTGACGATCATGATCGCGGGCGGCGCGCTCTACGCGAGCCTCGAGCGCCGCACCGACATCGTGCCGATCCTCGTGGTGCTCTCGCTCGTCGGGTTCGTCGGCTCGGTGACCGTCGCGCGGTTCGCCTCGGTCGAGCCGCCCGGCGAGGGGCGCGTGCGCACGCGCGAGGAGATCGCCGCCGAGGAGTCCGAGCGGCGCCGCCTCGAGGAGGCCGACACCCGAGGACAGCGCCGCGACGCGGGGGAGGCCCGATGACGGCTCAGACGTGGGACACGGTCGCGGACGTCGTCGCGTCGGTGTGCATGCTCGGGGGCGCGTTCCTCGCGTTCGCCGCCGGCGTCGGGATCGTGCGCTTCCCCGACCTGCTGTCGCGGATGCACGCCGGCACCAAGCCCCAGACGCTCGGGCTCGTGCTCGTCCTCGTCGGCCTCGCGCTGCGGCTCCGCTCCGGCGGCGCGGTGTGGGCGCTCGTCCTGGTGGTGCTGTTCCAGATGCTGACGGCGCCGGTCGCCGCGCATATGGTGGGCCGCGCGGGCTACCGCACCGGGAAGGTCCGCACCGACCTGCTCGTCGTCGACGAGCTCACGCGCGACCAGGCCGACGCGACCGCGTCGCGGGACGCCGCCGCCGGCCAGGGCACGCTGAGCGCGGCCACCGTCCCGGACAACGTGGACCCGCGCAGCCGCGAGCCGCACGGCGGCGAGCCCGAGCTGTACGGGATGGAGCCGCACCGGGGCGAGCGGGACGCCGAGCGGTAGCCGGCCCGCGCCCGGGGCCCGGGCCGCGTCGACCCGGTCAGCCGAGCGGCTCGGTCCAGAGGTACAGGCTCAGGTCCTCGCGGTCCGCGACCTTGACCAGCGCCAGGACGTCCGTGAGCACCGACAGCGCGTTCTCGGGGGTCGTCGCGAGCTCCTCCGTCGCGGCCCAGCGCTCGGCGACCTCGCCGATCGCGTCGGGGTCCTCGTGCGTCGCGAGCTCCAGCAGCACCTCGATCAGGAACGGCGGGAGCTCGACGAGGTTGTCGTAGTCGAGGTCGACCTCCTGGCACTCGAGGTCGCCGGTCCCGAAGTGCACGACGTCGCACGCGATCTCCCCGAGCACCTCGAGGTCGAGCGGCGAGATCGCGGTCAGCTCGAGCCGCGGCGCGTCCTGCGGGTCGGACCCGCCGTCGAGCGCGGTCGCGTGCGCCAGGGCACGCGCGTGGTCGGAGGCGAAGAGCTCACTCAGGGCAGCCATGGCGACAGCGTGCCACGGCTCAGCCGCGGACCGACAGACGACCCTCGTCGACCCGGTTCGCGAACTTCGCGGTCCCGCGGGTCGCGAGCACCCGCACGAGCGCCACGACCGCACCGGTGATGACCGCCGCGATCGCGACCTCGGCGAAGCGCGCGTCGCCCTCGTCCTCGGCGCTCGGCGGCTCGTGCCCGGCGACCGCCTTCCAGGCCGTGCTGACCGCCTTGTGCGCGACCCACGTGGCGGCGAGCGCGGACGCGCCGCCGGTGATCGTCGCGACGGTCGACTTCGTCTTCTTGCTGGCCACGGGGGTCCTCCTGGAGGGCGGCTGGGGGTGGCTGCCAGGCTAACGCGGGGGCGTGCCCGCGTCCTGCGCTGCGGAGGCGTCCGCGCAGGTGGGCGGCGTCGCAGCCGTCGCCGCTGCCGCGCGACGTCGGGGGTGACGGCTGCTGCGCGAGTGCCGGCCGCCGCTCGCGGCGGTGCCCCTCAGCCCTGTGCGGGGTCGACGAGGCGCGCGGTGCTGTTGCGCACCACGAGGCTCGTCGCGAGGTCCATGCGGGTGCTCACCGAGGCGCCCTCGCGGGCCCGCAGGACGAGGCGCGCGGCCTCCTGGGCCATGTTGCGCAGCGGCTGGTGCACGGTCGTGAGGGCCGGGCTGGACCAGCGCGCGACGGCGACGTCGTCGTAGCCGACGACCGAGAGGTCCTCCGGGACGCGCAGGCCCTGGCGCCGGGCGGCTTCCAAGACGCCGAGCGCCTGCAGGTCGCTGCCCGCGAAGATCGCGGTCGGGCGCCGGTCGGCGGGCAGCGCGAGCAGCTCGGTCGCGATGTCGTGGCCGCCCTGCACGTGGAAGTCGCCGAAGCGCACGAGCGTCGGGTCGACGCCGTGACCCGCGTTGCTCATCGCCGACCGGTAGCCGTCGAGGCGGGCGAGCGAGCACATCATGTCCTCGGGCCCGGTGATCATCGCGATGCGGCGGTGGCCGAGCTCGAGCAGGTGGCGGGTCGCGGCGAGGCCGCCCGACCAGTTCGCTGAGCCGACCGAGGGGACGTCGGGGTCGGGGTCGCCGGCCGGGTCGACGACGGCGAAGGGGATCGCGCGCGAGCGGAGCTGGTCCTTGACCGCTGCGGGCAGCGTCGAGAACACGAGGACGACGCCGAGCGGGCGGCGCTGCAGCACGCCCTCGAGCCACTCGGGGCCGGGCGCGTGGCGGGTGCCGCTCTCGGTGAGCACGACGCTCGCAGAGCTCTCGCGCGCGACGTCCTCGACGCCGCGGATGAGCTCCATCGCCCAGATGGTGTCGAGCTCGTGGAAGACGAGCTCGATGAGCGGCGCGGCGCTCGACGGGCTCGTGCGGCGCCGGTAGCCGTGCCGCCCGAGCAGGCCCTCGACGCGTTCGCGGGTGGCCTCGGAGACGTCGGCGCGGCCGTTGAGGACCTTCGAGACGGTGGAGATGGAGACGCGGGCCTCGGCCGCGACGGCCGCCAGGGTCACGCGGTCGGCCCGGGCGTCGATGCTCATGCGCCCAGGGTAGCGGCCCGGTCGCCCCGCGAACGGGAACTTTCGAGCGCGGAGCGATCCTTGACGCTGTTCCTGGGCGCTGACTACGCTCCGGAGGGTCTGGCAAGTTTCGGCGCGAGTCTCGAAACGTTCGACGGCCGACGCCGGGCCTCTCCCGCTGCTTCCCCTGTGATGCGGAAGCGGTTCGACGCTCTCGCGTCGTACTGTCGGACCTCACGATCTGCTCGCTCCGCAGGGGTCGGTCGCGCCCGGGCACAGGCCCCGCGCACCGGCGGAAAGTAGCGTCATGCACACGAAGCACGAGAGCGGGACCCGCACGTCCACGGCCGTACCCCCGCACGCCGAGGTGCCCGTGTGGGCCGACGCGTCGGCGGCGACCGAGGACCGTGTCGAGGCGCTCGTCCGCGAGATGACGCCCCGCGAGAAGGTCGCCCAGCTGGTCGGCGTGTGGGTCGGCGCGTCCGCCGAGGGCGGTGAGGTCGCGCCGCACCAGCACGACATGGAGGAGGGCGTCGACCTCGACGCGCTGCTGCCCGACGGGCTCGGGCAGCTCACGCGGCCGTTCGGCACCGCGCCGGTCGACCCCGCGCTCGGCGCCCTGTCGCTGCTGCGGACCCAGGAGCGCATCCGCTCGTCGAACCGGTTCGGGATCCCCGCCGTCGCGCACGAGGAGTGCCTCGCGGGCTTCGCGGCGTGGGGTGCGACGGCGTACCCCGTGCCCGTCTCGTGGGGCGCGACGTTCGATCCCGACCTGGTGCGCCGCATGGCCGACGCGATCGGGCGCGACATGCGCTCCGTCGGCATCCACCAGGGCCTCGCACCGGTGCTCGACGTCGTGCGCGACGCCCGCTGGGGCCGCGTGGAGGAGACCGTCGGCGAGGACCCGTACCTCGTGGGCACGATCACGACCGCGTACGTGCAGGGCCTCGAGCGCGCCGGGATCGTCGCGACGCTCAAGCACTTCGCGGGGTACTCCGCGTCGCGCGCGGGCCGCAACCACGCGCCCGTGTCGATGGGCGCCCGCGAGCGCGCCGACGTCGTGCTCCCGCCGTTCGAGATGGCCGTGCGCGAGGGCGGCGTCCGCTCGGTGATGGCCGCCTACACCGACACCGACGGCGTCGCGTCGCACGCCGACCCCGAGCTGCTCACGCGGCTGCTGCGTGACGCGTGGGGCTTCACGGGTACGGTCGTCGCCGACTACTTCGGTGTCGCGTTCCTCAAGCTGCTGCACGGCGTCGCGGGCACGTGGGCGCACTCGGCGGCGCTCGCGCTCGAGGCGGGCGTGGACGTGGAGCTGCCGACCGTCAAGACGTTCGGCGAGCCGCTGCTGACCGCGCTCGAGAAGGGCGAGGTCGACGAGGCGCTCGTCGACCGGGCGCTGCGCCGCGTGCTCGCGCAGAAGATCGAGCTCGGGCTGCTCGACGCCAGCTGGGACCCGGTCCCCGAGGTGCTGCGCGGGCGCGACCTGACCGACACGGAGGCGCTGCGGGGCACCGTCGACCTCGACCCCGAGGGCAACCGGGACATCGCCCGCGCGCTCGCCGAGGAGGCGGTCGTGCTGCTGCGCAACGACGGCACGCTCCCGCTCGGTCCCGACGTGCGGAAGGTCGCCGTCGTCGGCCCCACCGCCGAGGACCCGATGGCCGTGCTCGGCTGTTACTCGTTCCCGGCGCACGTCGGCACGCACCACCCCGAGCTCCCGCACGGCATCGCGCTGCCGACCCTCGCCGAGTCGCTGCGCGCCGAGCTGACGGGCGCCGAGGTGTCGGTCGCGCGCGGGTGCGACATCGACACCGAGGACGTGTCCGGCCTCGACGAGGCGGTCGCGCTCGCGACGGCGTCCGACGTCGTCGTCGTGGCGGTCGGCGACCGCGCGGGGCTGTTCGGGCGCGGCACGAGCGGCGAGGGCTGCGACGCCGAGACCCTGCGGCTGCCCGGTGTGCAGCAGGACCTCGTCGACGCGCTGCTCGCGACGGGGACCCCGGTCGTCGTCGTCGTGCTCTCGGGCCGCCCGTACGCGCTCGGCGCGGCGACCGGCTCCGCGGCGGCGATCGTGCAGGCGTTCTTCGCCGGCGAGGAGGGGACGCCCGCGATCGCGCGCGTGGTCTCCGGCGCCGTCGAGCCGCAGGGCCGGCTCCCGCTGAGCGTCCCGGCCTCGGAGCACCTGCAGCCGACGACGTACCTCGCGCCGCCGCTCGGCCGGCAGAACGGGGTCTCGAACCTCGACCCGACCGCCGCGTTCGCGTTCGGCCACGGCCTGACCTACACGTCGTTCTCGTGGTCGGACGTCGAGCTCGACTGCGCCGTCGTCCCGACCGACGGCGCCGCGACCCTCGCGTTCACGCTGCGCAACGCCGGTGCGCGCACCGGCACCGAGGTGGTCCAGGTCTACCTGCACGACCCGGTGGCCACGGTCGTGCGCCCGGTCCAGCGGCTCGTCGGGTACGGCCGCGTGGTGCTCGCTGCGGGCGAGGAGCGGCGTGTGCACGTGCGCGTGCCCGCCGACGTCGCGGCGTACACCGGGCGCGACGGGCGCCGGGTCGTCGAGCCCGGCGAGCTCGAGGTCCGGCTCGGGGCGTCGAGCGCCGACACGCGCCTGACCGCGACCGTGACGCTCACCGGAGCAGAGCGCACGGTCGACCACACGCGCGAGCTGCACGCGACCGTGGCGTTCGGCGAGGTCTGAGCCCGGCAGGACGCCCGCGTCGGGCCCGGGCCCGCGGGCCGCGCCCCCCCGGCAGGATGACCCGACCGGCGGCAGCGCCGGCGGTCGGCGGCCGGCTCGCGGGGGGAACTCACCCGGACCGCG
>NZ_JBFTER010000048.1:0-35712 GCF_047229345.1 Cellulomonas jepli
GCGGGCGCCGTCAGCCGTCGTGCGGGCGCCGGGGCGGGAGCGCGACGCGGTCGAGGTCGTCGGCGGCCGTGATCCGCGCCTCGGGCGCCGCCGACCGCGCCTGCTCCAGCAGCGGCGCGACGTCGACGTACCGCGACGAGAAGTGCGTGAGCACCGTCGTCCGCGCGCCGGACCGGGCCGCGAGCGCGCCCGCCTGCGCCGCGGTGAGGTGCAGGTACGTCTCGGCGAGCTCCGCGGTGTCCGCCCCGAACGTGCTCTCGACGAGCAGCAGGTCGACGCCGTCCGCGAGCTCCTCGGCGCCCTCGCACTCCGCGGTGTCCATGACCACGGCGACGCTCTGCCCGCGCCGCGGCACGCTCACGTCCGCGAGGCGTACGCCGCGCAGCTCGCCCTCGCGCTGCAGCCGCCCCACGTCCGGCCCGGTGATCCCCGCGGCGGCGAGCCGCTCCGGGACGAGCGAGCGCCCGTCGGGCTCGACGAGCCGGTACCCGTAGGTCTCGATCCGGTGCCGGAGCGCGACCACCTCGAGCCCCTCGGCGACCTCGCCCGGCCCGCCGTGCGGGCGCAGCCGCAGGTCGAGCCCGGGCGTCGCGAGGCCCACGAGCGCGCGCACCACGTCCTCGCCCGACGCCGGGTAGTGCAGCTCGACCGGCCGTTGCACCCCGTCGAGCACCATGCGCGAGAGCACGCCCGGCAGGCCGTAGCAGTGGTCGCCGTGCACGTGCGTGAGGCAGATGCGGGTGATCGCCGTGGCCGGCACGCCCGCGTGCGTGAGCTGGCGCTGGGTCCCCTCACCGGGGTCGAACAGGATGCCGTCCTGGTGGGGCGCGCCGTCCCAGCGCAGCAGGTAGCCGTTGTGGTTGCGGGTCCGGGTCGGCACGTGGGACGACGTGCCGAGGACGACGAGCTCACGCACGGGTGCCTCCGGCGGTGGGGCCGGACAGGGCCGGCGCGGGTGGGTCGAGAGGTTGACGGGCGGTGGTGCGGTGCGGTGCGGGCGCCGCTCGTCCTCGACGGCGAGAGGCCCGGCGCACCCGCGCGCGCCGGGCCCCTCATGATGCCGCGTGCCGGCTCAGCCCTTGACGCACACGATCGTGCGCAGCCGGGCGACGACCTCGACGAGGTCGGTCTGCGCCGCGATGACGGACTCGAGGTCCTTGTAGGCCCCCGGGATCTCGTCGACCACCCCGGCGTCCTTGCGGCACTCGACGCCCGCGGTCTGGGCCGCGAGGTCCTCGACCGTGAACCGCTTCTTCGCCGCGGTCCGCGACATCCGCCGCCCGGCCCCGTGCGACGCCGACTGGAACGACGCCGGGTTGCCGAGGCCGCGCACCACGTACGAGCCCGTCCCCATCGACCCGGGGATGAGCCCCATCTCGCCCGAGCCGGCCCGGATCGCGCCCTTGCGGGTCACGATCAGCTTGGCGCCGTCGATGATCTCCTTCTTGACGTAGTTGTGGTGGCAGTTGGTCGCCTCGTCGAACGCGATGTCCCGCTCCGGGAACGAGTCCCGGACGGCCTGCACGACGAGCGCCATCATCACCGCACGCGAGCGCGCGGCGTACTCCTGCGCCCACCACAGGTCGTTCAGGTACGCGTCCATCTGCGGGGTCCCGGCGAGGAACACCGCGAGCTCGCGGTCGACGATCCGCTGGTTGTGCTCGAGCGTCTTGGCGATCGCGACGTGCCGCTCCGCGAGCTCCTTGCCGATGTTGCGCGAGCCGCTGTGCAGCTGCAGCCACACCTGGTCGGACTCGTCGAGGCAGAGCTCGATGAAGTGGTTGCCGCCGCCGAGCGTCCCGAGCTGCTTGCGCGCGCGGGCCTCGAGCTGCTGGACCGTGCGGTGCAGGCCGCCGAAGCGGTCCCAGAACGCGTCGGCGCCCTTGAGCCGCTCACGGCCCGCCGGACCGTTCACCGGGCGGAGCCGGCGCAGGTCCACGGGCTCGTCGTGCGCGTGGAAGCCCACCGGGACCGCCTGCTCGATGCGCGTGCGGATCGCGTGCAGGTCGTCGGGCAGGTCCGCCGCGGTGAGGCTCGTGCGGACGCCGATCATCCCGCAGCCGATGTCCACGCCGACGGCGTTCGGGCTGACCGCGTCGCGCATCGCGATGACGCTGCCGACGGTCGCCCCCTTGCCGAGATGCACGTCGGGCATCACGCGCAGGCCCTCGACCCACGGCAGCGACGCGATGTTGCGCAGCTGCTGGAGAGCCTGCGGCTCGACCTCGTGCTCGTGGGCCCACATCAGGGTGGGTGCGGCGGTTCCGGCCAGGGCGACCGGGAACGGGCTGGACATCATGACCTCCTCGGGAGAGGCCGACGGTAGGGGCGGGCGCCCACGCGGGTCGACGTCAATATCGTCCGACGTCGACCCGCGGGCCGCTCACCGGCGCGCGCGGGCGAGCCGCTCCTCGCGCGCCTTCTGCTTCTGCGCCTGCATCTGCTGCTCACCCTGGAGCGTCGCCTGCTCGACCCAGGTCAGGGGCCCGCCGGCGTCCGGCGCGCGGAACACCTGGCCGTACCGGATCCGGCTGAAGACGTCGACCATCCGGGGCTCCAGGTACCCGATCGTGACCCGCCCGAGGAACCACGACGCCGCGACCCCGTTCAGCACACCGGTCACGACGGCCACGGCGAGCGGTCCGGGTCCGCCCGCGCTGACGGCCCACACGATCGCCGCCGCGGTCGGCGCGACGGCGACGACGACGAGCAGCAGGACGACCCAGACGTGCAGCGAGATGTTCCCGTTCGCGTCGTTGGGGCCGACCCGGCGTCGAGGGTCGACGCCGGGCGAGACGCCCACCGCCGAGACGAGGATCGCGGACCCGACGGCCGCACCGAAGACGGCCGGCATCGCCGCCACGAGGACCGGGACCACCCACCAGCTCCTGGCCAGCAGCACGAACACCACGCTGACGACCAGAGCGCGCGGCACGAACACGAGGAGCATCGCCCACTGACGCCCGCGCACGTCGGCCCGGACGGAGCCGGCGCTCTCCCCGACCACGTTCTGCCAGACCGCCGAGCCGTCCTGGCCGTACACGTTGCACCCGCTGAGCCCGAGCATGAACGCGACGATCAGCCCGGCGAAGGCCGCGACCGGTGCTGTGTCCTCCCCCACGAGCGCGAAGCCGCCGATGGCCGCGCCGGTCCACACGGCCGTGCTGCTCTCGAGCGCACGCCACGGGTCCCGGCGCCACTGCCGCACCTCCTTCGCGGCGACCGCCCCGGTCGGGGTCGCCGGCAGGAGGCCCCCGCCGGCGACGAGGCGCACCGAGCGCCGGCGGCCACGACGGCGTGAGACCGCCGCGCTGCGCGGGGTCAGCAGCGGGATGGCGGCAGCCACGACCAGGAGGTCGAGGGCCGCGAGCGCGAGCAGCACGCCGCCCGCGCCGAGCCAGTCCCCGGCGGCCGCGCGCTCGACCGCGTCGAGCACCCAGGCGCTCGGCAGGGCGTCGAGCACCGTCGTGACAGGCCCGGCCGGGAGGCCCTCCTGGAGCAGACGCGGCACGCTCTGCACGACGACCTGGACCACGATCCAGCCCGTGAACCAGACGGCGAACATCAGCCCGAACTGGACTCCCGCGATCTCGATGCCGAGCCTCGTCCGCATCGCGGCCCCGAGCAGCCCGTACACGAGGCGGGAGGTGACGACCACGAGGACCCACGTGAGGGGCGCGCCGATCAGCACCACGACCACGGCGGCCGGCGCGAGGGCGAACGCGTGCACGCCCGCCGCCAGGAGCGCGAGGAGGACGATGCCCGACGCGACGCTGACGAAGACCGAGGCGAGCAGGCCCCGACCCAGCGTCGCGCGCGGGATCGGGAGCAGCGCGAACCAGTCGGCCCGCACGCTCCCCGCCCCGCTCATGAGCACCGGACCGATCGCGCCGCCGAGCCACCAGCACGCGAAGGCGAGCGCCAGGACCTCGTGCCGCACGCCGTCGTCCGTCGCGAGCGCAGCACCGGCCCAGGTCCCCACGACGAGCAGAGCACCCGCGGCCCACCCGACCCGGCGCAGCCCACGGGAGCTGTTGCGGAGCAACGTCAGCTTGAGCGAGATCAGCCCCCGATCCACGTCAGCTCCTCCTCCGCCACGTCGGCGCCCCCGGCCAGCTCCACGAAGCGGTCGTCGAGGCTCCCGCCCCCGCGGACCTCGTCGAGCGTCCCGTCGGCTGCCACCGCACCCCGCACGACGATGGCGACCCGGTCGCACAGCTGCTCGACCATCGCCATGACGTGGCTCGAGATCACGACCGAGCCGCCGCCCTCCGTGAAGCGACGCAGGATGCGCGTCAGGACCCGCGCGGAGACCGGGTCCACCGCCTCGTACGGCTCGTCGAGGACGAGCACCCGCGGTGCGTGCAGCAGCGCGGTCGCGAGGCCGATCTTCTTGCGCATCCCCGTCGAGTACTCCCCGACGAGCGTGCCGAGCTGCTCGGCCTCCTCGAGCTCGAGCACGCGCAGCAGCTCGGCGGTCCGGGCCGCGACCACGTCCCGGGGCAGGGAGCGGAACCGGCCCCAGTAGGTGAGCAGCTCGCCGCCGGTGAGCCGCTCGGGCAGCGCGAGCCCGTCGGGCAGGACACCCAGGCGCTGCTTGGCGCCGATCGGGTCGGCCCACACGTCGATCCCCTGGACGTACGCGGTGCCGGCGGTGGGCCGCAGGAGGCCGACCGCCATCGACAGCGCCGTGGTCTTGCCCGCACCGTTCGGCCCGACGAGGCCGTAGAAGGCGCCGGGCGGGACCCGGAGGTCGACGTCGTCGACCGCGACCTTGTCGCCGAACTCGCGGCGCAGGCCGCGCAGCTCGAGCGCCCAGGTGTCTGGTGCGGGGTGCGTCGTCGTCATGGACCCAGCGTGACCCCGCCACGCCGTCCGCCGCCTCGGCCGATCGGCCAGCCCGTGCCGCCGACCGGCCAGACCTCGCACCCGGGCGGTGACCCGCAGGTCAGGCGTCCGTACCATCGACGTCATGGCCGCGACCCGGGCGAGGAGGCGCGAGCGCGCCGGCCGCACGGTCCGGCGGCTCTCCCCGTTCGGGGTGCCCCGGACGCGCGCCCAGTGGGCCTCCGACGCCGCCCTGTTCGGCATCGCCCTCCTCGTCTGGTTCGAGCTCGGGTTCGCCAGCGCCACCGCCTACCCGGCGGTGCCCGACTGGTTCTGGCCGGTCGACCGGGCGCTCGGCCTCGTCGCGTGCCTGCTGCTGTGGTGGACCCGCCGGTTCCCCCGCGCGGCCGCGGTCCTCGGCGTGGTGCCGGGGGCGCTCGCGGTCTCGGCCACCTTCGCGGCGCTCGTCGTCGTGCACCGCGTGGGGCGCCTCGCGCGTCCGTCCTCCTCGGTGACGATCACGGCGGTGACCGTCGCCGCCGCCCTGCCGTACCACGCGCTCTTCCCGCTGCCGGGCATGCCGTGGCTCGTGTGGGTGATCGTGATCCCGCTGCTGTACGCGCTCGTGCTGAGCCTCGGGCTGCTCGCCCGGTCCCGCGCGCAGGTCGTCGAGGGCCTGCGCGCGGCGGCCGTCCTCGAGCGCGAACGGTACGAGGAGCGTCTGACCCTGACGCGCCGGGAGGAGCGGGAGCGGATCGCCCGCGAGATGCACGACGTGCTGGCGCACCGGGTCTCGCTGCTGTCGGTGCACGCCGGGGCGCTCGAGTACCGGACGCGCCCGGAGGTGCCGCCCGAGCGGTCGCCGAGCGCGCGTGAGGTGCACGACGCCGCCGTCGTCATCCGGGACAGTGCGCACCGCGCCATCGAGGACCTGCGAGAGCTGCTCATGGTGCTGCGGGAGGAGGACCCGGGGGCGTCGTCGGCGGCGACGCAGCGCCCGCAGCCGCGCCTCGACGACATCCACGCGCTGGTCGCGGAGGCCACGGGGGCCGGCGAGTCGGTCGAGGTGCGGGTCGACGTGCCGGCGGGCGAGGTCCGTGCCACGACGCAGCGCACGGTGTACCGCAGCCTGCAGGAGGGGCTGACGAACGCACGCAAGCACGCGCCGGGCGCCGAGGTGCGCGTCGCGGTCGAGTCCTCGGACGGCACGGTGCGGCTCGAGGTGAGCAACCCGATCCCCGTGGGGGTCACCGCCGCGGAGATCCCCGGCACCGGCCGCGGTCTCGTGGGCCTCGCCGAACGGGTGCGGCTCGAGGGCGGGCACCTCGACGCCGGGGTCCACGACGGACGTTTCCGCCTCGTCGTCGAGCTGCCGGCGGGTGGGCCGTGACGGCGCGCGCGCGACCCGGGACGATCCGCGTCCTGCTCGTCGACGACGACCCGCTCGTGCGCGCCGGCCTGCGACTGATGCTCGCCGGCGCGGGCGACCTGACGGTCGTCGGGGAGGCCGCGGACGGCGACGAGCTCGGCGCGGCGGTCGCCGCGCACCGGCCGGACGTCGTGCTGCTCGACGTCCGCATGCCCCGCGTGGACGGCGTCACGGCGCTGCGCGCGCTGCGCCGCGCGCCCGACCGAGGCCTCCCGGCGGTCGTGGTGCTCACGACGTTCCGCACGGACGCGGTCGTGCTCGACGCGCTGCGCGCCGGTGCCGTGGGGTTCCTGCTCAAGCACACCGCCCCGGACGCGATCGTGGAGGCTGTCCGCACGGCAGCCGACGGTCAGCCGACCGTCTCGCCGAGCGTGCTGCACCAGCTCATCGAGCACGTCACTGCGCGGTCGCCCGCACCGGCGGCCGCTGCGCCCGACCTGCGCGACGAGGGGCTGACCGAGCGCGAGCACGCGGTCGCGATGGCGGTCGCCGAGGGGCTCGCGAACGCGGAGATCGCCGAGCGGCTGTTCCTGTCGGTCGGGAGCGTGAAGGTCCACCTCTCGAGCGCGCTGGCGAAGCTCGGGCTCGAGAACCGCGTCCAGCTCGCGATCCGCGCGCACGACTCGCGCACGCGCTGACCAGCAGGCGGACGCGGCCCCGCTCGCCCGGTCGCGGACGTGGCCGCGCATCCTGACGCCGGTGCGACATGAGCGCGACCGCCGCACTCCCGGACGGGCAGGATCGGTGCGTGCCCGGGCTCCTCGTCGTCACCGGTCCGCCGGGTGCGGGCAAGTCGACCGTGGCCGCCCTGCTCGGGGAGCGCCGCGACCCCTCGGCGCTCGTCGTCGGCGACGCCTTCTTCGCGTTCCTCCGCCGGGGGGCCGTCGCGCCGTGGCGGCCCGAGGCGCACGCGCAGAACCGGGTCGTGCTCGCGGCCGCCGCAGCGGCGACGACGCACCTCGTCGCCGGCGGGCTGCACGTCGTCTACGACGGCGTCGTCGGGCCGTGGTTCCTCGACCTCGTCGCCGGGGTCGTGCCGGACCTGCACTACGCGGTCCTGCTGCCGCCGGTCGAGACGTGCGTCGTGCGGGTCGCGTCCCGCACCGGGCACGGCTTCACGGACCCGGGGGCCGCCCGGCGGATGCACCGGGAGTTCGTGACGTCCGGCGTCGCCGCCCGCCACCTCCTGACGGACGCGGCGGCGGACGCGGTCGCGGTCGCGGTCGCGATCGACGGCCGCGTGGCCGACGGGTCGCTCCGCCTGGCGGGCGCCGCCACCCGCTGACGCGGTTCCGGACGCGGTCAGGCGGACGCCCGCCACACCACCTCGGTGTCGAGCAGCGCCCCACCGGGCTCGACCTCGGCCCCCTCGATCTGCCCGAGCACGATCTCCGCGGCCCGGCGCCCCATCAACCGCGCCGGCTGGCGCACCGTGGACAGCGCCGGCACGCAGCGCACCGCCCACGCGGAGTCGTCGAACCCGACGACCCCGACGTCGCCCGGCACGGACCGTCCCGCCTGCCGCAGCGCCTCGAGCACCCCGGCGGCGACCGCGTCCGAGGCCGCGAAGATGCCGTCGATCGCGGGCTCGCGGCGCAGCAGCTCGTGCGTCCCCTCGAGCCCGCTCGCGTAGGAGTACAGCGGGTGGTCGACGACGAGCCGGGGGTCGAAGCGCTCGCCCAGCGCGTCGCGGAACCCCGCGAGCCGGTCGGAGCCCGAGTCGCGGTCGAGCGCGCTCGCGACCATCGCGACCCGCTGCCGCCCGGTCCGCAGCAGCTCCTGGGTGACCGAGCGCGCGGCCGAGCGGTTGTCGATGCCGACGTACGGGATCGCGGGGTGGCCCGGCGGGTGCCCGATGAACACCGCGGGCAGCCCGAGCCGCTCGACGGCGCCCGCGATCGTGTCGTGCTGGCGGGCGGAGACGAGCACGGCGCCGTCGACGAAGCCGCCCTGCAGGTAGTCCGCGACCCGCTGGCTGTCGCGCTCCGAGTCGAGCACGAGCACGACGAGCTGGAAGTCCGCCTCGGAGACGACCTCGTTCGCGCCGAGCAGGATCGCGCCGATGTTCGGGTCGTCGAGGAACAGCTCGTGCGGCTCGTGCACCACGAAGCCGACGGCCCGCGAGCGCCGCGTCACGAGGTTGCGGGCCGCGGTGTTCTGCACGTACCCGACCTTGGCGATGGCCTTCTCGATCGCCTCACGTGCATCCGACGAGACGTACGACGTGCCGTTGAGCAGGCGCGAGACGGTGCCGCGCGAGACGCCCGCCTCGGCCGCGACGTCGTGGATCGTGGCGCGGCGCCGGCCCGGAGGAGGAGTCATGCGCCGAATGTAGCCGCGGGGACCGCTGGCGCCGCTCCGGCCGCCCCGTCCGGCGCCACGGCCTCGACCGCGAGCAGCACGGCGTTCTCCGGGGCGAGCAGCGGCGCCGCGACCCCGACGTCGACGAGCAGCCGCCCGGGCAGCGTGACCTCACCCCGGGCGAACCACGGCGGCGGCGCGGCCTGGACCTGGAGCGGTGCGGGCCCGACCGTCCGCACGCGGTACGTGCGGTCGGGGTCGAGGCCGACGAGCCGCACCGGGGCGGGCAGCGCGGCCTCGGCCGAGGCGAGCGCGACGACCGCGAACAGCGCCTCGCCGCCGTCGCGGGCGACGACGCCGTGCACGAGCACCCCCGGGTCGGCGGAGTCCGCGCGCACCACGCGCCCGGAGTGCAGCAGCGCGCGCCGGGCCACGTGCTGGGCGACCCACGCGCGCACGAGCTCGAGCTCCTCCGCGGACGCCGTCGTGAGGTCCCACTCGATGCCGGCGCTGCCGAACATCGCGGTCGCGGTCCGGAAGCCGGTGCTCGCCGTCCGGCCGGTGGTGTGGGCGCGCGGCGCCCCGAGGTGCCCGCCGAGGTACTCGGGCGGCACGAGGACGCCGGTCCAGCGCTGGATGTGCTGGCGCTCGAGCGGGTCGTTCGTGTCGGACGTCCACACCCGGTCGACGCGCTCGAGGATCCCGAGGTCGATGCGGGCTCCGCCCGAGGCGCACGACTCGATCTCGACGCCGGGGAAGCGGGCCCGGAGCTCGTCGAGGAGCCGGTACAGCGCGGTCGTCTGGCGGTGCGCCGAGCCGTGCAGCAGGTCGCGGTTGTGGTCCCACTTGAGGGAGGCGATCGGGTACTCGCCGAGCAGCGCCGCGAGCGCGTCCCGCACGTACGCGTAGGCGCCCGGGTCGCCGAGGTCGAGCGTGCGCTGGTCGCGCCACGTCGGCAGGGTGTCCCCGCCGACGACCCACTCGGGGTGCGCGCGGGCGAGGTCGGAGTCGGGGCTGACCATCTCGGGCTCGACCCAGAGCCCGAGCTCCATGCCCCGCGCGTGCACGCGCTCGGCGAGCGGGTGCAGTCCGTCGGGCCACGCGACGGGGTCGACCGTCCAGTCCCCGAGCGCGCGCGTGGCGTCGGTGCGCCCGCGGAACCAGCCGTCGTCGAGCACGAACCGCTCGACACCGACGTCGGCGGCGAGGTCGACGAGCCGGTCGAGCGTCGCCGCGTCGTGGTCGAAGTAGACGGCCTCCCACGTGTTGAGCACGACGGGCCGCGCGCGCCGGATGGTCGACCACGACCGGACCCACGGGTGGAACCGGTCGGACAGCCCGTCGAGCCCGGCGTCGGACCAGGCCGCGACGAGCCACGGCGCGGTGTACCGCTCCCCCGGCGCGAGGCGCACCTCGCCGGGCGCGAGCAGCTCGCCGCCGCCGAGCACCGTCGCCCCCAGCGGCTGTCGCTCGGCCCACTGCCGCTTGTCGCCGCTCCACGCGACGTGCGTGGCCCAGACCTCCCCGGACCGGAACCCGAACCCGGGCGTGCCGGCGACGACGAGGAAGGGGTCGTCGTGGCCGGGGCGCCCGTGCCGCGTCTCGCGCGTCCAGGCACCGTGGCCGAGCGTCGTGCGCTGCGGACGCCGCTCGTGCGCCCACAGGCCGGTGAAGTCGAGGACCTCGCGCGCGCGGTCCGGCACGGGCAGGGTCGCGTCGAGCGACCCGACGACGAGCACGTCTCCCCCGCCGTTCTCGAGCGCGTGGCGGACGCGGAGCACGCCGTGCTCGGACAGCTCGACGTCCGTCAGGAGCGTGAGCCGCCCGCCCGAGCCCGTGAGGTGGAGCCGGACCATGCGGTCGCCCCGGTGCTCGACCTGGCTGAGCGCGAGCCCTGCGGCCGGCTCGCCGGAGCGCGACCAGAACCCCTCGACCCCGGGCCGCCCGGTCCAGCCCTGCTCGCGCGTCGGCAGGACCGACACCCGCAGCGGGGTGTCGATCGCGCTCGGCGGGACGGCCGGCACGAGCGCCTCCGCGAGCGCGGTGAGCGCGTCGTCGTCGAGCGGGCCGAGGTCACGCCCCCAGTGCAGGACGGCGGGCAGTCCACCGTCCTGCACCGGGGTGTCGAGCAGCAGGCTGGTGCCCGCCGCACGCAGGTGCACCGTCACGCGGTCACTCGGCGACCGGGATCGACTGCGACTCGAGCGTCGAGACCGTCGACTCCTGCGCGGACTCCAGCGACTCCAGCAGCGTCCCCGAGCCGGAGACCGCACCCTTGAAGCCGTCCGAGACGTCGGCGTAGACCTGCGTCATCGTCGGGCCCCACGTGAAGCCCTCGGGGACCTGCGTCGAGGCCTCCGCGAAGACGTCGTAGATCGCCTGGCCGCCGTAGAACTCGACGCCCTCCGCGAGCGCGGGCAGCTCGGCGCCGGCCTTCGTCGCCGGGTAGAGGTTCGCGCCCTCGTTGAGGAGCGTGAGCGCCTCGTCCGACGTGTTGAGCCAGAGCGCGAACTTCGTGGCCTCGTAGACGTGCTCGGAGCCCCGGAAGACCGCGGTCGACGAGCCGCCCCAGTTGCCGGCGACCTCGTCGCCCGCCTCCCACTGCGGCATCGGGGCGACGGCCCACTTCCCGGAGGTGTCGGGTGCGCCGCTCGCGATCGAGTTGGCGCCCCACACCGCGGAGACCCAGGTCCACGCGGCGCCGGTGTTGTAGGCGTTGTCCCACTCGCTCGTCCACGGCGGGACGCTCGAGACGAGGTCGCGGTCGATCAGGTCCTGCCAGTAGTCGGCGACCTGCGCCGACTCCTCGCCCGCGAGGTCGACGCCCCAGGCCTCGCCGTCGTTCGTGAACCAGGTGCCCCCGGCCTGCCACACGAAGCCCGCGAACTGGTTGACGTCGGACTGCGAGAAGTTGGTGATGTACCCGCCCGCGGCCTTGACCTGCTCCGCTGCCGCGGCGTACTCGGCCCACGTCGTGGGGACCGCGATGCCGTTCGCCTCGAACAGGTCCTTGCGGTAGAACAGCGCCATCGGGCCCGAGTCCTGCGGGATCGCGTACGCGTGGCCGTCCTCGCCGAAGCTGACCTGGTCCCAGGTCCAGCCGACGAACTCGTCCTGCGCGGCCATCACGTCGGCGCACGCCGCGAGGTCCGTCAGGCCGTCCTGGACGCGGAAGTTCGGCAGCGCGTCGTACTCGATCTGCCCGAGGTCGGGCGCGTTGCCCGCCTTGAGCTGGTTGAAGAAGTTCTGGTACGTGCCGCCGTTGCCGTTGGGGCCGGTCTGCACGGTCACCTGGATGTCGGGGTTCGCCTCGTTCCAGACGTCGACGACCTCCTCGATCCCGGGGATCCAGGTCGTGAACGTGAGCTCGACCGCGCCGTCGGACGGCTCGCAGGCGCCGGCGGCGTCGCCACCGGCCGGAGTGTCGTCGGCCGACGACGAGCAGCCGGCGACGAGGAGGGCGACCGCCGTGAGGGTGCCGACGCTGGCAGCCTTGGTGAGACGCATGGTTGTCCTTTTCTGTGGGGGGACGGCTCGGCAGGGGGCTGCCGAACGGGAGGGGGTCGGTCGACGCGTGCTCGTGCCGGCGGTCATTTGACCGAGCCGGCGCCCAGGCCGCCCCGCCAGAAGCGCTGCAGCAGCAGGAAGACGAGGATCAGCGGGACGATCGACAGGAGGGCCCCGACGAGCACGTAGCCGCGCAGCTCGGGGATCTGGTTCACCTGGGTGTTCCAGGAGTAGAGGCCGAGCGTCACGGGGAAGACGGCCTCGTCGCGGAGCATGATGAGCGGGAGGAAGAAGTTGTTCCAGATCGCGACGAACTGGAACAGGAACACCGTCACGAGCGCCGGGAACATGAGCCGGACGGAGACGGTGAAGAAGGTGCGGACCTCGCTCGACCCGTCGAGGCGCGCAGCTTCGAGCAGCTCGTCGGGCACGGACGCCGTGGCGTAGATCCGGGTCAGGTACACCCCGAACGGGCTCACGAGGCTCGGCAGGAAGACGGCCCAGAACGTGTTGGTGAGGTTGACCTGGCTGAAGATGAGGAACAGCGGCAGGGCGAGCGCGGTCGCCGGGACGAGGACGCCGCCGAGGACCACGTTGAAGAGCGCGTCGCGGCCGCGGAACCGGTACTTGCCGAGCGCATACCCGCACATCGCCGCGAGCACCGTGCCGAGCAGCGCGCCGCCCGCGGTGTAGGCGACCGAGTTGCCGACCCACCGCACGAAGATCCCGCCGTCGTAGCTCAGCAGCGCGCTGATGTTCTCGACGAGGTTCATGTCGGCGAACCACAACGGGTTCGTGCTCGTGAACTGCCCGCGGTCCTTGGTCGCCGAGACGAGCAGCCACCAGATCGGGACGAGGAAGTAGAGCGTGAAGACACCCATGACGAGCATCGCGCCGACGCGCGAGAGCACGTTCTCCTGGACGCCCCGCGAGGCCACGGGCGCGCGGGTGGTGCGGACGGTGGCGCTCACTGGAGGCCCTTCTTCTGGGTCAGCTTGAGGAAGGCGAACGAGAGCACGAACGTCGCGAGCGCCAGCACGACCGAGAACGCGGCGGCGAGGTTGAAGTTCGGGATCGACGACGTCGACAGCACGGTGAGGTTCGGGGTGTAGGTGCTCGTGACCGCGGAGCTGAACGAGCGGAACACCTGGGGCTCCGCGAGCAGCTGGAGCGTGCCGATGATGGAGAACACCGTGGTGAGGACGATCGCGGGGATGACCAGCGGGATCTTGATCGACCACGCGATCCGCAGCTGGCCCGCGCCGTCGAGCCGCGCCGCCTCGTACACCTCGGTCGGGATCGCCAGGAGCGAGGAGTAGATGATGAGCATGTTGTAGCCGACGTAGACCCACGTGATGACGTTGGCCATGGCCCACAGCACGAGGTCCGCGGACAGCAGGTCGAGGGTGCCCGTCAGCCCGGTGAACGGCGACAGGTTCGGCGAGTACAGGAAGCCCCACATGATCGCCGCGACGACCCCGGGCACCGCGTACGGCACGAAGAACGCCAGCCGGAAGAACCGCTTGCCGCGCAGCAGCGGCGAGTCCAGGAGCAGCGCGAAGACGAGCGCGAGCACGAGCATCACGGGCACCTGGACGATCCCGAGGACGAGCACCCGCGCGACCGAGGACCAGAACGGCTCGCTCTGGAACACCTGGACGTACTGGGTGAGCCCGCCGAAGACCTCGCGCGCGGGTCCGAACGTGCCCTCGCGCTCGACGACCAGCAGCGACTGCCACACCGCGTAGCCGATCGGCAGCGCGTAGAACAGCCCGAACAGCACGCCGAACGGCAGCACGAAGAAGGCGATGGCGCGCTTGTGCGGGACGGGGAGCCTGCGGCGGGACGCCGCGCGCTGCGGCGGCGCCGGGGCGATCACCTGGGTGCTCGTCATGGTGTGTCCTCCCGGACGACCCGCACGCCCCCGGCGGGGACGTGGACGTGCCCGGCGACCGGCCGGTCGGTGACGAGCTCGTGCCCGGAGGCCGGGTGCTCGAGGTCGCGGTGCGAGTGGTTGACGACGAAGACGTAGCTGCGGCCGTCGCCGGCGCGGCGCACGACCTCGACCGACCCGTCGCTCTCGGGCCCCGACGGCGTGACCCCGGCGCCCTGCACCGCGGTGCGGAGCACGTCACGCAGGTCGGGGGCGTCGAGCGCGGTCGCGACGTACCAGGCGGCGCCGGCCCCCCGCTCGGCCCGCGTGACCGCCGGCACCCCGGCGAGCGGCCCGTCGGCGTAGGCGGCGACGACGGTCGCGTCGGTCGTCCGGAGCCGCTCGGTCCACAGGGACGCGTGCGCGCCGCTGTCGAGCGTGACCCGGTGCCCCGGCAGCAGGGGCGCGATCTCCTCGGCCACGACGCCCAGCAGGTCCCGGAACGCACCCGGGTAGCCGCCGAGCCGGACGCGGTCGTCCTCGTCGACGATGCCCGAGTTGAACGTGACGACCGCGTGCGCGCCCGCCTCGACGCGCGCGGTGAGGCGCTCCGCCTGCGCGTCCGAGACCATGTGCAGGGCGGGGACCACGAGGAGGCCGTAGCCGCTGAGGTCGCTGTCGGGGCCGACGACGTCGACCGTGACGCCGAGCTCGTGCAGCGCGCGGTACGCCGCGTGCACCTGGTCGAGGTAGCGCACGGCGTGCGAGGGGCGGGCCTCGCCGTCGGCGGCCCACCACGACTCCCAGCTGAAGACGAGCGCGGCGTCCGCGACGACCCGCGTGCCGGCGACCTCGTCGAGCCGGTCGAGCGTCGCGCCGAGCTCGACGACCTCGCGCCACACGGCCGTATCGGTGCCGGCGTGCGGCACGAGCGCCGAGTGGAACTTCTCCGAGCCCTGCACCGACGCGCGCCACTGGAAGAAGCACACGCCGTCGGCGCCGCGGGCGACGTGCGTCAGGGAGTTGCGGGTCATCTGCCCCGGCTCCTTGGCGACGTTGACCGGCTGCCAGTTCACGGCGCTCGTCGACTGCTCCATGAGCAGCCAGGGCGCTCCCCCGGCGAGCCCGCGCGTGAGGTCGGCCGCGAAGGCCAGCTCGGAGCGCGGGTCGTCGAGCCGGTGGTCGAGGTAGTGGTCGTTCGCGACGACGTCCATCTCGGGCGCCCACGACCAGTAGTCGAGGTTCCGGATGTGCGCGGTGACCATGAAGTTCGTGGTGACCGGAGCGCTCGAGTGCCGGCGCAGCACGTCGGCCTCGGCGCGGTAGTGGTCCAGGAGCGCGTCCGAGCTGAACCGGTGGAAGTCGACGGCCTGCGCGGGGTTGCCCAGCGAGATCGTGGCGCGGGGCGGGAGGATCTCCGCCCAGTCGGTGTAGCGCTGGCTCCAGAAGCTCGTGCCCCACGCGGTGTTGACCGCGTCGACCGTGCCGTACCGGCGCTCGAGCCACCCGCGGAAGGCGGCGGCGGACTCGTCGCAGTAGCACAGCGCGTTGTGGCAGCCGAGCTCGTTGGAGACGTGCCAGAGCGCGACCGCCGGGTGCTCGCCGTAGCGCTTCGCGACCTGCTCGACGAGCGCGAGCGCCCGGCGGCGGAACTCGGCCGAGCTCGGGCACCAGGCCTGGCGCCCGCCCGGGAACCGGGTCGTGCCGTCCGCCATCACGGGCAGGATCTCGGGGTGCAGGGTCGTGAGCCACGGGGGCGGCGACGACGTGCCGGTCCCGAGGTTGACCCGGATCCCGTGCGCGTGGAGCAGGTCGACGACCTCGTCGAGGCCGGACCAGTCGTGCTCGCCCGGCCGCGGCTCGACGTGCGACCAGCCGAAGATGTTGACGGCGACCAGGTCCACCCCGGCCTCGCGCATGAGGGCGACGTCCTCCTGCCAGACGTCGCGGTCCCACTGCTCGGGGTTGTAGTCGCAGCCGTACGCGATCGTCCGCGTCGTCGCGTCCCCCGTGCGGAGACCTGCTGCCGGCGAGTCCATGTGCTCCCTGCCCGTCGTGCGGCGGGAGCCTGTCCGGCCGATGTGTGCACGTGCACATACATCGCCATGACGTCTCGCCGTCGAGAATGTGTGAACGTGCACACACTAGGCACCGCGCGATTCGGCTGTCAACAGAACCGGACACCCCCGACGCCGGACGGAGCCTGTCCGGCGGACTGCTCAGCGCCGGTCGCCGGCGCCGACCAGCACCGATGCCCGAACGGGCGACGCGGGCGCGGAGCTGCCCACCGGCTCGACCTCGCGGCGGTGGCGTCGCGTCAGGACGCGCTCGACCGCGCGGCGCAGGGGCCTCTGCAGCGGGCGCTCGACCCAGCGGTGCAGCACCCAGGCGAGCGCGAGGCACACGCTCACCACGACCACGAGCGTCGTCACGCGCCCGAGCGCCGGGTGCAGCGCCTGGATCAGCGCCCAGCCGTAGTACTCGTGCGTGAGGTACAGCGGGTACGTCAGGGCGCCGGCCGTCGTCAGCACGGGCAGGTCCAGGTCCCGCACGGCGGGCACGAACGCGACGACCGCGACGACCCCGACCGCACCGACGACCGCGAGCGCGAGCAGCGGCGGCCACACCGGCGTCCCGGTCGTGAGCGCGTCGATCGCCGGCGCCTTCTGGTCCACCGCGACGACCACGCCCTGGACCGTGTTGAGCCCGACGAGCGCCCAGGTCCCGCGCGTGTGCCCCTCGCGGTAGATCACGTACAGCACCATCCCCGCACCGAACATCGAGGCCCACGGCAGCCCGGTCAGGAGACCACGCGCCTCGGGCACCGTGAGCGCGAGCACCGTGCACACGAGCGGCCCGGCGCCCGCGAGCAGCAGCACGCGGCGCCGCGTGATCCCGACGAGGAGCAGCAGGAGCACCGCGGCGTAGAACTGGATCTCGACCCAGAGCGTCCAGTAGACCCCGTCGACCGCGGGCACCCCGAACGGCTCGGACAGCATCGTGAGGTTCGCGACCACCTCGCCCGCGGTGCGGGTCTCGAACGTCGGCCACGCCCAGCGCAGCACCGCCGTGAGCAGCACCGCCGCCCAGAACGCCGGGTACAGCCGGCTCACGCGCGAGGCGACGAACTGGGGCACGGACCTCCCCCAGGCGGACATCAGGATGACGAACCCGCTGATGACGAAGAACAGGTGGACGCCGGTGTACCCGTACGGCGTGACCTCCGAGAGGCGCGGGAACGCCTCGTCGGGGTCCATCCCCCAGCGGTGCTGCTCGCGCGCGGTGAAGTGGAACAGGACGACCGACAGGGCCGCGAGCAGGCGCAGCGCGTCCATCGCGCGGAGCCGGGACGAGGGCTGCGGTGCGGTCCCCGGCGGGCCGGCCACCGGCCGTGCCGCGTCGCGCGGACCGGGCCCGGGCGTGCCGGAGCGGGGTGTCGCGGGTACGCGGGTCATCGTTCGACCATAAGCAAGCACCGCCGCCGCCGCGCGCCGAGCCGACCCGGCGATAGCCTGGCGTGGCCCGCGACGAGGCGGGTCGCGAGGAGGTCACGTGCGCACGACGCAGCAGCCCGCACAGCCGCAGGTCCCGGCCCACCCCCGCCGGGCGGACCAGGGCCCGGCGTACCCCGCTCCCGGCAGCCCGGGTGCCTCACGACGGTCCAGGCGACGCGCCACGGCCGCCGTCCGCACCACGGCGGGGGTGCGGGGATGAGCGTCCGCCACGAGGTGCGCCCCCAGCGGAGCGACGCACCGCTCCCCCGCGAGCGCCAGCTCGCCTGGGCCCTCGCCGAGCTCGCGTGCGACCCCGTGCCGGTCGACCCGGACGTGACCGAGATGGTGGTGAACCGCGTCCTCGACGACGCCGCCGTCGCTGCGGCGTCCCTCGTGCGGGCACCCGTCGTCGCGGCGCGGGCCCAGGCGCTCGCGCACGCGCCCTCGTCGGGTGGCCGGGGCTCGCTGGTCACGGGGGTCGAGGCGTCACGCCGGACGAGCCCGGAGTGGGCCGCGTGGGCCAACGGGGTCGCGGTCCGCGAGCTCGACTTCCACGACACGTACCTCGCCGCCGACTACTCCCACCCCGGCGACACGATCCCCCCGCTCCTCGCGGTCGCGCAGCACGTCGGGGCGAGCGGCGCGGACCTCGTGCGGGCGGTCGTCACCGCGTACGAGGTGCAGGTCTCGCTCGTCCGGGCGATCAGCCTGCACCGGCACAAGATCGACCACGTCGCGCACCTCGGCCCGGCCGTCGCCGCGGGCCTCGGCACGCTGCTGCACCTCGACGCGGACGTCGTGTTCCACGCGATCGGCCAGGCCCTGCACACGACCACGGCGACGCGGCAGTCGCGCAAGGGCGAGATCTCGACGTGGAAGGCCTACGCCCCGGCGTTCGCCGGGAAGGTCGCGATCGAGGCGGTCGACCGGGCGATGCGCGGCCAGACGTCGCCGACCCCGATCTACGAGGGCGCCGACGGGGTGATCGCCTGGCTGCTCGACGGGCCCGACGCGCGCTACCAGGTCGACCTGCCGGGACCGGGCGAACCCCGGCGCGCGATCCTCGAGACGTACACGAAGGAGCACTCGGCGGAGTACCAGTCGCAGGCGCTCATCGACCTAGCGCGGCGTCTGCACCACGAGCACCGGGAGCTCGCCGACCCGGCGCGGGTCCGCGCGATCGTCCTGCACACGTCGCACCACACGCACCACGTGATCGGGTCGGGGGCGGACGACCCGCAGAAGTACGACCCGCACGCGACGCGCGAGACGCTCGACCACTCGATCCCGTACATCCTCGCGGTCGCGCTGCAGGACGGCGCCTGGCACCACGAGCGCTCCTACGCCCCCGAGCGGGCGTCGCGGCCGGACACGGTCGCGCTGTGGCAGCGGATCACCACACGGGAGGACCCGGAGTGGACCCGCCGCTACCACACCGTCGACCCGGCCGAGAAGGCGTTCGGCGGGCGGCTCGAGATCGAGCTCGTCGACGGCTCCCGCCTCGTCGAGGAGATCGCCGTCGCCGACGCGCACCCCCTCGGCGCCCGGCCGTTCGCGCGCGCGCAGTACGTCGAAAAGCTCCGCACGCTCGCGACCGACGCCGTCGGGGAGGACGAGCTCGAGCGGTTCCTCGCGGCCGCGACGGCGCTGCCCGACCTCGACGCCGGCGGCGCGCTGGACGCCGTGCACCTGACCGCGCGACCCGGCCTGCTCGACCCCGTCCCCGCACCCGGAGGGCTGTTCTGATGCTGTACTCGACCCGGTCGGTGCACGACAAGCGCGCCGCGCTGCGCGAGCGGCTCGCGAGCGGGGAGATCCTGCGGGTGCCCGGCGCGTTCAACCCGCTCTCCGCCCGGCTCATCGAGGCCAAGGGCTTCGACGCCGTGTACGTCTCGGGGGCCGTGGTCGCCGCGGACCTCGGCCTGCCGGACATCGGGCTGACGACCGCGACCGAGGTCGCCCAGCGCGCGGGCCAGATCGCGCGCGTCACCGACCTGCCGACCCTCGTCGACGCGGACACCGGCTTCGGCGAGCCCATGAACGTCGCGCGCACGGTGCAGGCGCTCGAGGACGCGGGCGTCGCCGGCTGCCACATCGAGGACCAGGTCAACCCCAAGCGCTGCGGCCACCTCGACGGCAAGCAGGTGGTCGACGAGGCGACCGCCGTGCAGCGCATCCGCGCGGCCGTCGAGGCCCGACGCGACCCCGACTTCTTGATCATGGCCCGCACCGACGTGCGCGCCGTGCACGGGCTCGACGCCGCGATCGAGCGCGGGCGGGCGCTCGTCGAGGCCGGCGCCGACGCGCTGTTCCCCGAGGCGCTGCTCGGCGAGGACGAGCTCGCGGCGTTCCGTGCCGCGGTCGACGTCCCGCTGCTCGCCAACATGACCGAGTTCGGCAAGGGCGAGCTGCTCACCACGACCCGGCTCGCGGAGCTCGGCTACACCATCGCGCTCTACCCGGTCACGCTGCTGCGCCTCGCGATGAGCGCCGCCGAGCGCGGGCTCGACGAGATCCTGCGGGCCGGGTCCCAGGCCGGGGTGGTCGACGCGATGCAGACCCGGGCCGAGCTCTACGACCTCGTCGACTACGCGGGCTACGGCCGGTTCGACGAGGGGGTGTACGACTTCCACCTGTAGCACCGCACGACGGACCCGCCGCGACGACCCAACCGACCAGCACGACCGGCCCGCCGCACGACGCGCACGACGCGCACGACCGACCCACCCGCACGACCCGCACGACCCGCACGACCCGCACGACCGACCCACCCGCTCCACGCGCACGACCGCCACCCGCACCACGCGGCAGGCCGGACACCCCGGCGCCAGCGCACGACCCCCGACCCCGTCAACGACGATGGAGGCACCCGGATGACGAGCGACCCGACCACCACCCCGCGCGCGGCCGACCAGGCAGCACCCGGCCAGGCAGCACCCGACCAGGCAGCACCCGGCGAGGCAGCAGGCGACCACCCCGCCCCGCCCGAGCTGCACCGCGGCCTCGCCGGGGTCGTCGTCGACGCGACCGCGATCTCGTCGGTCGACGAGGCGAGCAGCTCGCTGCTGTACCGCGGGTACCCCGTCCAGGAGCTCGCCGCGTCGTGCTCGTTCGAGGAGGTCGCGCACCTGCTGTGGCACGGCGAGCTCCCCGACGCCGAGCAGCTCGCGGCGCTCGAGGCGCAGGAGCGGGCGGCCCGCGAGCTCCCGGGCGCCCTCGTGGACGTCGTGCGCTCGCTCCCGCTGAGCGCGCACCCGATGGACGTGGTCCGGACCGCGGTCAGCGTCCTGGGCGCGCACGACCCGGAGCCCGACGACCGCTCCCCCGACGCCGACCTGCGGCGCTCCGTCCGCCTACTCGCCCAGCTCCCCGGCGTCGTCGCGCTCGACCAGCGCCGCCGCCGCGGTCAGGAGCCGCTCGAGCCGCGCGACGACCTCGGCTGGTCCGCCGCGTTCCTCGCGCGGACGTTCGGCGACGTGCCCGAGGACGTCGTGGTCGACGCGTTCGAGACCTCGATGGTCCTGTACGCGGAGCACTCGTTCAACGCGTCGACCTTCGCCGCGCGCGTGATCGCCTCGACGCTCTCCGACCTGCACTCGGCGGTCACCGGCGCCGTGGGCGCGCTCAAGGGTCCGCTGCACGGCGGCGCGAACGAGGCCGTCATGGCGACCTTCGCGGAGATCGGGACCGCGGACCGCGTCGGGCCGTGGCTCGACGAGCTCCTCGGCGCCCACCACAAAGTCATGGGCTTCGGCCACCGGGTGTACCGCCACGGCGACTCCCGCGTGCCCACGATGAAGCAGGCGCTCGACCGCCTCGTCGCGCACGCGGACCGGCCCGACCTGCTCGCGCTCTACGACGCCCTCGCCGAGGGGATGCGGGAGCGCACCGGGATCCTGCCGAACCTCGACTACCCGACCGGTCCCGCGTTCCACCTCATGGGCTTCGACACCCCCACGTTCACACCGCTGTTCGCCGCGAGCCGCGTGGTGGGCTGGACCGCGCACGTGCGCGAGCAGCTCGCGCACAACGCGCTCATCCGCCCGCTCAGCCACTACACCGGCGCCGCGCTGCGCCACGTGCCGGCGCGCTGACCGGCCCGCCGGACTCCCGGCGCCCGAGCGCACCCGGGCCGCGCGTCCGGTGCGCCCGGGCGCCGGGGGCGGCCAGATCCGGCCCCGGACGCACCGCGGGCCCCGGAGGTGCTCCCCCGGGGCCCGCAGCGTGCGTGCGTGTGCGTCAGGCGATGCGGCCCGACGTCGACTCCTCGTCGCCGATCTTGTGGACGACGATCGAGTTCGTCGAGCCGACGACGCCGACCGGCGCGCCCGCGACGACGACCACGTAGTCGCCGAGCTCGGCGAGCCCGTTGGCGCGCAGCGTCGCGTCGACGAGCTTGACCATCGCGTCAGTGCTCTCGACCTGCGAGACCTCGTACGTCTGCACGCCCCAGCTCAGCGACAGCACGTTGCGCACCTGCGTCTCCGGCGTGAACGCCAGCAGCGGGATGCCCGAGCGCAGGCGCGACATGCGCCGCGCCGAGTCGCCCGACTGCGTGAACGTCACGAGGTACTTGACCCCGAGCGTCTCGCCGATCTCTGCCGCGGCACGCGTGATGGCGCCACCGCGCGTGTGGGGCGTCGAGCCGAGGGGCGCGATGCGCTCACGGCCGAGCTCCTCGGTGTTCTCGATGATCCGCGCCATCGTGCGCACGGCCTCGATCGGGTAGTCGCCCACGCTGGTCTCGCCCGAGAGCATGACCGCGTCGGCGCCGTCGAGCACCGCGTTGGCGCAATCCGAGGCCTCGGCGCGCGTCGGGCGCGGGGCCGAGATCATCGACTCGAGCACCTGCGTCGCGACGATGACCGGCTTCGCGGCGCGACGGGCCAGCTCGACCGCACGCTTCTGGACGAGCGGGACCTGCTCGAGCGGGAGCTCGACGCCCAGGTCACCACGGGCGACCATGATGCCGTCGAACGCGTCGATGATCTCGACGAGGTTCTCGACGGCCTGCGGCTTCTCGATCTTGGCGATGACGGGGAGGACGCGGCCCTCCTCCTCCATGATGCGACGGACGTCGTCGTAGTCGGCGGCGCTGCGGACGAACGACAGCGCGATGATGTCGGCGCCGGTGCGCAGCGCCCACCGCAGGTCGGCCTCGTCCTTGTCGCTCATCGCGGGCACCGACACGGCGACGCCCGGGAGGTTGAGGCCCTTGTTGTTGGAGACCGGCCCGGCCACCTCGACGCGCGTGACGACCCGGGGGCCGTCGACGTCGGTGATGCGGACGAGCACGCGGCCGTCGTCGATCAGGATCGGGTCGCCGACGCGCGCGTCGTTCGGCAGGCCCTTGTGGGTCGTGGAGACGAGCTCCTTGGTGCCGGGGACGTCCTCGGTCGTGATGGTGAACGTGTCACCGACGGCGAGCTCGTGCTTGCCCTCGGCGAAACGGCCGAGACGGATCTTGGGGCCCTGGAGGTCGACGAGGACGGCGACCGACCGGCCGGAGGCCTGGGCGGCGGCACGCACGTTGTCGTACACACGCTGGTGCACCTCGGTGTCACCGTGGCTCCGGTTCAGCCGAGCCACGTCCATGCCGGCGTCGACCAACGCCTGGATCTGCTCGGGGGACTCGGTCGCGGGACCGATGGTGCAGACGATCTTCGCTCTACGCATGGGTGAAGCCTAGGCCTTTCCTTCGGGACAGGGTGTGGACCGAACGTCCCGCAGCCCCGGACGGAGCAGCGGCGGCGACGGTCACGGAGGGGTCAGGGGCGGAGCGCCACCGTGCTGGCGGTGACGGGAGCGGGGAGCTCGGTGCTCCCCGAGAGGTAGGCGTCGACCGCCGCGGCCGCGGCGCGGCCCTCGGCGATCGCCCACACGATGAGCGACTGGCCGCGGCCCGCGTCGCCGGCCACGAAGACGCCGGGGACGTCGGTCGCGAAGTCGTCGGACCGGGTGACGACGCCGCGCGGGGTCAGCGTGACCCCGAGCTGGTCGAGCAGCGGACCCTGCTCCGGGCCGGTGAAGCCCATCGCGAGCAGCACGAGCTGCGCCGGGACCTCACGCTCGGTGCCCTCGACAGGCCCGAACCGCCCGTCGACGAGCTCGACGTCGACGAGCCGGATCGCCCGCACGTCGCCGGCCTCGTCGCCCACGAGCTCCTGCGTGCTGACCGCGTAGACGCGCTCGCCGCCCTCCTCGTGCGCGCTCGCGACCCGGTACAGCATCGGGTACGTCGGCCACGGCTGCGCCTCGGGGCGCTCCTGCGGGGGCCTCGGCATGATCTCGAGCTGGGTCACCGACCGGGCGCCCTGACGCAGCGCCGTCCCGACGCAGTCGGCGCCGGTGTCACCGCCGCCGATCACGATCACGTCCTTGTCCGTCGCGAGGACCTGACCCTCGATCGTGTCGCCGACGGCGGCCCGGTTGGCGGGCGGCAGGTACTCCATCGCCTGCAGGACCCCGCCCAGCGCCCGCCCGGGGACGGGCAGGTCGCGCGGCGTCGTCGAGCCGACCGCGAGCACGACGGCGTCGTAGCTCTCGCGCAGCTCGGTGCCCGTGACGTCGAGGCCGACCTCGACGCCCGCGCGGAACCGCGTGCCCTCGGCCTCCATCTGCGCCAGGCGGCGGTCGACGTGCTTCTTCTCCATCTTGAACTCGGGGATGCCGTACCGCAGCAGCCCACCGATCCGGTCGGCGCGCTCGTACACCGCGACGGTGTGCCCCGCCCGGGTCAGCTGCTGCGCGGCGGCGAGCCCGGCGGGGCCGGAGCCGACGACCGCGACGGTCTTGCCCGTGAGCCACTGCGGCACCTGCGGCACCACGTAGCCGCGGTCGAACGCCTCGTCGGCGATCGCGACCTCGACGTTCTTGATCGTCACGGGCGGCTGGTTGATGCCGAGCACGCAGCTCGACTCGCACGGCGCCGGGCACAGCCGACCGGTGAAGTCGGGGAAGTTGTTCGTCGCGTGCAGGCGCTCGGCCGCCTCCTCCCACCGCCCGCGCCAGACCAGGTCGTTCCAGTCCGGCACGAGGTTCCCGAGCGGGCAGCCGTTGTGGCAGAACGGGACGCCGCAGTCCATGCAGCGGCCCGCCTGCCGGTGCAGCATCCCGAGGTCGTCGGGGTCCCCTGCGCGGTGCTCGTGCACCTCCGCCCAGTCGAGGATGCGCACGGGCACCGGCCGGTTCGCCGGCAGCTCGCGCTCGCGCGTCTTCATGAAGCCGCGGGGGTCAGCCACGGTGCACCTCCACTGGTCGGGTCCCCCACCCCGCACGGCTCCGTCGCCGCGCTCGGGCGGTGCGGTCGGGCACGCCGGCCCGGTCGCACGCTGGGGACGGTTCACGGGTCACGCAGGCGCGCGTCGCCGAACGGTGAGCGCGCATCGGGAAACCTAGGCCCTTCATGGGGAACGAGCGGGGGACCGACGTCCCGGGCCCGCTCCGTGGGCACCGTGGCGACGTGGACGTGCGCGTCAGGGCCGCAGCGCCACCGTGCCCGCGGTGACCGGTGCGTGGAGCTCCGTGCCGCCCGAGAGGAACCGGTCGACGGCCGCGGCCGCCGCGCGCCCCTCCGCGATCGCCCACACGATGAGCGACTGCCCGCGTCCGGCGTCACCCGCGACGAAGACGCCCGGCACGGACGTCGCGAAGTCGTCCGTGCGCTGCACGAGCCCGCGCGACGTCAGCTCGGTCCCCGCCTGGGACACGAGCGTGTCGGTCTCCGGCCCCGTGAAGCCCATGGCGACGAGCACGAGGTCGGCCGGGATGTCCCGCTCCGTCCCCGGCGTCGGCACGCGCCGGCCGTCGGGCAGGTACTCGGTCGTCGCGAGGCGCAGCCCGCGCACGTGCCCGGCGTCGTCACCCTCGCCACCCACGAACGCGACGGTCGAGGCGAGGTACGTGCGCTCGCCGCCCTCCTCGTGCGAGCTCGAGACCTCGAAGACCAGCGGGTCCGTGGGCCACGGCTGGTTCTCGGGGCGGTCGGTGGGCGGCTGCTTGCCGATCGCGAGCGTCGTGACCGACGCCGCCCCCTGGCGCAGCGCGGTGCCCAGGCAGTCCGAGCCGGTGTCGCCGCCACCGATGATCACGACGTGCTTGCCGGTCGCCGTGATCTGGTCGACGACCTCCTTGCCCGCGACCACGGCGTTGGCCTGGTGCAGGTAGTCCATCGCGACGTGCACGCCCTCGAGCTCGCGCCCGGGCAGCGACAGCTCGCGCGGGACGGTCGCGCCCGTCGCGACGACGATCGCGTCGAACCGGCTGTGCAGCTGGTCCCACGTGATGTCGCGACCGATCTCGACGCCCGGGCGGAACCGGGTGCCCTCGGCCTTCATCTGCTTGAGGCGCCGGTCGATGTGGTGCTTCTCGAGCTTGAAGTCGGGGACGCCGTAGCGCAGCAGCCCGCCGATCTCGTCGTCGCGCTCGTACACCGCGACCGTGTAGCCGGCGCGCGTGAGCTGCTGGGCGGCGGCGAGCCCGGCGGGGCCCGAGCCGACGACGGCGACCGTGAAGCCGGTGAGCCGCTGAGGCACCTGCGGGGTCACGAAGCCGCGGTCGAACGCCTCGTCGATGATCGAGACCTCGACGTTCTTGATGGTGACCGGCGGCTGGTTGATGCCGAGCACGCAGCTCGACTCGCACGGCGCCGGGCAGATGCGACCCGTGAACTCCGGGAAGTTGTTCGTCGCGTGCAGGCGCTCAGACGCGTCGGCCCACTGCCCGCGCCACACGAGGTCGTTCCACTCGGGGATCAGGTTCCCGAGCGGGCAGCCGTTGTGGCAGAACGGGATGCCGCAGTCCATGCAGCGCCCCGCCTGGCGGTGCAGCATCGCCTCGTCGACGGCGGTGCCGTCCGCGGTGCGGTGCTCGTGCACCTCGCGCCAGTCCATGAGCCGGACCGGGACCGGGCGGCTCGGCGGGAGCTCGCGGTCCCGGACCTTGAGAAAGCCTCGCTGGTCAGCCACGTGCCACCTCCAGGATCTGGTCCCACACGCCCGGCGCCGCCGGGTCGAGCCCGTCGGCCTCGGCCTGCGCGAGCGCACGGCGGACCCGCGCGTACTCGCTCGGCAGCACCCGCGTGAAGCGCACGCGCGTCGCGTCGAGGTCGGCGAGCAGCTCGGCCGCCGCCGGGGAGTCCGTCTCGGCATGGTGACGGCGCAGCAGGGTCTCGACGAGCGCGGCGTCCTCGTCGTCGAGCGGCGCGAGCGTGAGCTCGCCGCTCTTCACCGACGCCGTGTTGACGAGCTCCGGCTCGAGGTCGAGGACGTACGCCGTGCCGCCGGACATGCCCGCGGCGAAGTTCCGTCCCGTCTTGCCCAGCACGAGCACCGTGCCGCCCGTCATGTACTCGCAGCCGTGGTCGCCCACGCCCTCGACGACGAGCGACGCGCCCGAGTTGCGGACGCCGAAGCGCTCGCCGACGAGCCCGCGCAGGAAGACCTCCCCGGCCGTGGCCCCGTAGCCGATGACGTTGCCCGCGACGACGTTGTTGTCGCCGGTGAGCACCGCGTTGCGGTCGGGGCGCACGACGATCCGCCCGCCCGACAGGCCCTTGCCGACGTAGTCGTTCGCGTCGCCGAAGAGCCGCAGCGTGATGCCGCGGGGCAGGAACGCGCCGAACGACTGACCGGCCGAGCCCGTGAGGGTCACGTCGATCGTGTCGTCGGGCAGGCCGGCACCGTGGTACCGCTTGGTCACCTCGTGACCGAGCATCGTGCCGACCGTGCGGTTGACGTTGCGGACCGGCAGCGCGATGCGCACCGGCTCGCCGCGCTCGAGGGCGTCGCCCGCGAGCGCGATGAACTGGTTGTCGAGCGCCCGCTCGAGCCCGTGGTCCTGGCCCTGCGTGTTGTGCAGCGCCGAGCCGGGCTCGGGCGCCGGGACGGCGAGCACGGGCGACAGGTCGAGGCCCGCGGCCTTCCAGTGGTCGATGACCGGCCGGGTGTCGAGCATCTCGACGTGGCCGACGGCCTCGAGCAGCGTGCGGAAGCCGAGGCGGGCGAGCAGCTCGCGGACCTCCTCGGCGATGAACTCGAAGAAGTTGACGACGAACTCCGGCCGGCCGTTGAACCGCGCGCGGAGCTCCGGGTTCTGCGTCGCGACGCCGACCGGGCACGTGTCGAGGTGGCAGACGCGCATCATGATGCAGCCCGAGACCACGAGCGGCGCCGTGGCGAAGCCGAACTCCTCGGCGCCGAGCAGCGCCCCGACGAGCACGTCGCGGCCCGTCTTGAGCTGGCCGTCGACCTGCACCACGACGCGGTCGCGCAGGTTGTTGAGCACGAGCGTCTGCTGGGTCTCGGCGAGGCCGATCTCCCACGGCGTCCCGGCGTGCTTGAGCGACGTGAGCGGGCTCGCGCCCGTCCCGCCGTCGTGCCCCGAGATGAGGACGACGTCCGAGTGCGCCTTCGCGACGCCCGCCGCGACCGTGCCGACGCCGAACTCGCTCACGAGCTTGACGTGCACGCGCGCCGACGGGTTCGCGTTCTTCGCGTCGTGGATGAGCTGCGCGAGGTCCTCGATCGAGTAGATGTCGTGGTGCGGCGGCGGCGAGATGAGGCCGACCCCGGGCGTCGAGTGCCGCGTCTTGGCGACCCACGGGTACACCTTGTGACCGGGCAGCTGCCCACCCTCGCCGGGCTTGGCGCCCTGCGCGAGCTTGATCTGGATGTCGTCCGCGTTGGTCAGGTACTCCGACGTCACGCCGAACCGGCCCGACGCGATCTGCTTGATCGCGCTGCGGCGCACCGGGTCGTGCAGGCGCTCGGCGTCCTCGCCGCCCTCACCGGTGTTCGACTTGGCGCCGAGCTGGTTCATCGCGACCGCGAGCGTCTCGTGCGCCTCGGCCGAGATCGAGCCGTACGACATGGCGCCCGTGCTGAACCGCTTGACGATCTCCGAGACCGGCTCGACCTCGTCGAGCGGCACCGGGGGGCGTGCGCCCTCCTTGAACGTCAGGAGCCCGCGCATCGTCATGAGCCGCGACGACTGCTCGTTGACGCGGTCCGAGTACTGCCGGAACACGTCAAACTGCCGTGTGCGCGTCGAGTGCTGGAGCCGGAAGACCGTCTCCGGGTCGAACAGGTGGTCCTCGCCGTCGCGGCGCCACTGGTACTCGCCCCCGACCGCGAGGCGCTGGTGCGGCAGACGGTTCCCGCTCGCCGGGTAGGCGTCGGCGTGCCGCGCCGCGACCTCGGCCGCGATGACGTCCAGGCCGATGCCGCCGAGCCGGCTCGTCGTGCCCGCGAAGTAGCGGTCGACGAGCGCCGCCGACAGGCCGATGGCCTCGAAGACCTGCGCGCCGCGATAGGACGCGATCGTCGAGATCCCCATCTTCGACATGACCTTCAGGACGCCCTTGCCGAGCGCCTTGATGAGGTTCTTGACCGCCTGCTCGGGCTCGACGCCGGGCACGTACGCGCTGCGTGCGAGGTCCTCGACGGTCTCCATGGCGAGGTACGGGTTGACCGCGGCCGCGCCGTACCCGATGAGCAGCGCGACGTGGTGCACCTCGCGCACGTCGCCGGCCTCGACGACGAGCGAGACCTGCGTGCGGGTGTGCCGGCGCAGGAGGTGGTGGTGCACGGCGCTCGACAGCAGCAGCGACGGGATCGGTGCGAGGTCGGCGTCGCCGTCGCGGTCCGAGAGCACGATGAAGCTCACGCCGTTCGCGACCGCGGCGTCGACCTCCTCGAAGATCTCCTCGAGGCGTGCCTCGAGCGCCGCTCCCCCGCCGTCGACCCGGTACAGACCCCGGACCGTGATCGCGCGGAAGATGCCCGCGAGGCGCGGGTCCTTGTCGATGCGCACGATCTTCGCGAGCTCGTCGTTGTCGATCACCGGGAACGGCAGCATGAGCTTGCGGGCGTGCAGCGGGGAGTCGTCGAGCAGGTTCGGCTCGGGGCCGATCGCCCCGCCGATCGAGGTCACGAGCTCCTCGCGGATCGCGTCCAGCGGCGGGTTCGTCACCTGCGCGAACATCTGCGTGAAGTAGTCGAACAGCAGGCGCGGGCGGCTCGAGAGCACCGCGACCGGCGTGTCCGAGCCCATCGCGCCGAGCGGCTCGGCGCCCGTCGCCGCGATCGGCGACAGGATGATCTTGAGCTCCTCCTCGGTGTACCCGAACGCCCGCTGGCGCCGGCGCACCGAGGCGGCCGAGTGCGCCACGTGCTCGCGCTCGGGCAGCTGGTCGAGGGACACGGAGTGCTCGCGCATCCACTCGTCGTACGGGCGCTGCGCCGCGAGCTGGGCCTTGATCTCCTTGTCCTCGATGATCCGGCCCTGGCCGGTGTCGACGAGGAACATCTTCCCGGGCTCGAGGCGGCCCTTGCGCACGACCGTCGCGGGGTCGATGTCGAGCACGCCGGCCTCGCTGGCCATGACGACGAGCCCGTCCTCGGTGACCCAGAAGCGGCCCGGGCGCAGCCCGTTGCGGTCCTGGACCGAGCCGACGAGGGTGCCGTCGGTGAACGTCATCGCCGCCGGGCCGTCCCACGGCTCCATGAGGGTCGAGTGGTACTCGTAGAACGCGCGCCGCGCGGGGTCCATCTGGGCGTGGTTCTCCCACGCCTCCGGGATCATCATCATGATCGCGTGCGGCAGCGAGCGGCCCGCGAGGTGCAGCAGCTCGAGCACCTCGTCGAAGCTGCCCGAGTCGCTCCCGCCGGGCGTGCAGATGGGCAGCAGCGGCGCGAGGTCGCCGAGCGCCTCGCTCGCCAGGGTGCCCTCGCGCGCGGCCATCCAGTTGCGGTTGCCGCGCACGGTGTTGATCTCGCCGTTGTGCGCGAGCAGCCGGAACGGCTGGGCGAGCGGCCACGACGGGAAGGTGTTCGTCGAGAAGCGCGAGTGCACGAGCGCGAGCTCGGACGCGTAGCGCGGGTCGGACAGGTCGGCGAAGAACGGCTCGAGCTGGCCCGGGGTGAGCATGCCCTTGTACGCGAGCGTGCGCGCGGACAGCGACGCGAAGTACACGTCCACCTCACGCTCGGCGCGCTTGCGCAGCCGGAACGCGCGGCGGTCCAGGTCGACCCCCGCGAGCTCGCGCGACGGGTCGGCGACGACGAGCTGGCGGAACACCGGCATCGAGCCCCGCGCCGTGGGGCCCACGAGCTCGGGCGTCACCGCGATGTCGCGCCACGCGAGGACGTCGAGCTTCTCCTCGACTGCGATCGCCTCGATGGCCCGCACGGCGGCGGACTGCTCCTCGGCGTCGACCGGGAGGAAGGCCATGCCGATGGCGTAGTGACCCGCGGGCGGGAGCTCCGCGTCGACCACGTCGCGCAGGAACGCGTCGGGGATCTGGGTGAGGATCCCCGCGCCGTCGCCGCTGTTCTCCTCGGCGCCGACCGCACCGCGGTGGTCCAGGTTCAGCAGGGCGGTCAGGCCGGCGTCGACGATGTCGCGCCCCGGCGTGCCGCGCAGGGTGGCGACGAACGCGAAACCGCAGGCGTCACGCTCGGCGGCAGCGTCGTACAGACCCTGCGACGACGGCGCACGAAGAGCGCCGTGGCTCACGGGCGACGTGGGCATCAGTACCGTCCTCACGAACCCCGTAACCGGGGTGTAGCACGAACATGGGGGAAACGTGGGACGTCGTTGGCCCAAACGCGTGGCGACGATACCCGCCGCTTCTCCGGGCGGACTCGTCGCGCAGTGTGAGGTGGCTCACACACCGGACCGCGGTCAGCGGTCGGTCGTCGGTGAGCTCTCCTCGTGCTCCTGCGGCGCCGGTGGATCCAGCAGGAGAGTCGTCTCGCGTCCGGGATGCCGGCGTCCGACCACGACGAACGCTACCAGCGCCCCGAGGCCCACGATGATCGACGTCCAGACGTTGAGGCGGAACGGTCCGATCGTCTCGGCGGGGTCGATGCGCAGCAGCTCGATCCAGAGCCGTCCTGCGGTGTAGAGGACGACGTAGAGCCAGAATACGCGACCGTGGCCGAGCCTCAGCCGCCGGTCCAGCACGACGAGCACCACGGCGGCGGCGAGGTTCCAGAGCAGCTCGTAGAGGAACGTCGGGTGGAACAGGGTCCCCGGGTCGTAGCCCGCGGGCAGGTGCGCGTCGTCGATCTGCAGGCCCCACGGCAGCGTGGTGGGGCCGCCGAACAGCTCCTGGTTGAACCAGTTGCCGAGGCGTCCGACCGCCTGCGCGACGAGCAGCCCGGGCGCGAGCGCGTCCGCGAACGGCGCGAGGCGCACCCCCTGGCGGCGACACCCGATCCAGGCGCCGACCGCACCGAACGCGACCGCGCCCCAGATGCCGAGGCCGCCCTCCCAGATCGCCACGGCGCGCCACGGGTCACCGCCCGGGCCGAAGTACGCGTCCGGCGAGCTCAGCACGTGGTAGATCCGACCGCCGACGATCCCGAACGGGACGGCCCAGAACGCGATCTCCAGGACGTCGTCCGCGGAGCCGCCACGCTCGACCCAGCGCCGTCGCGTCAGCAGCACGGCAGCGACGATCCCGGCGAGGATCGCGAGCGCGTACGCACGCAGCGGGAAGGGGCCCAGGTACCAGACGGACGCCGGCGGGCTCGGGATCGACGCGGGGAGGAACGACGCGGGGACCGCGGCGAGCACCGACGCGACCGACGTCACGCGCGCGCCCCGCGCACCCCGGCCGCGATCGTCGAGGTCACGCGGGCGAGCGCGTCGAGGCCCGAGGTGAGGTCCGGCGCCTCGACCAGCGGGCGCACGAAGGCCGACCCGACGATCACCCCGTCGGCGTAGCGCGCGACCTCGGCGGCCTGCTCCGCGGTCGACACCCCGAGACCGACGCACACGCGCTCCGCGCCCGCGGTGCGGGTGTCCGCGACGAGCCGCTCGGCCTGCGAGCCGACGCTCGCCCGGACACCGGTGACGCCCATGGTGGACGCCGCGTACACGAAGCCGCGCGACGCGGCGACGGTCGAGACGAGCCGCTCGGGCGTCGAGCTCGGCGCGACGAGGAACACGCGGTCGAGGTCGTGGGCCTGCGCGGCCGCCATCCAGTCGCCCGCCTCGTCCGGGATCAGGTCGGGCGTGATGAGCCCGGCGCCCCCGGCGGACGCGAGGTCGCGGGCGAACGCCTCGACGCCGTAGCGCAGCACGAGGTTCCAGTACGTCATGACGAGCACCGGTGCACCGCGGCCCGCGACCTGCTCGAGCGCGCGCAGCGTGTCCGTCACCCGGGTGCCGTGCGCGAGCGCGTGCCCGACCGCCTGCTGGATCAGCGGGCCGTCGAGCACCGGGTCCGTGTACGGCATCCCGAGCTCGATCACGTCGGCGCCCGCGTCGATCAGCGTGCGCACGGCCTCGACCGAGCCGGGGACGTCCGGGTAGCCGACCGGGAGGTACCCGATCAGCGCGGCCCGGCCCGGGGCGTCGGCCGAGCCTGCCGCGAGCGCGTCGAGCAGCGGGCCCGTCGTCGCCCGGACGGTGGTCTCGCTCACGGCGCCAGCCCTCCCCTGCCCTCGTTCAGTGCCTGGTCCTTGCCCGAGTAGCCCGACGCCGTCGTGTCGTCGAGCAGCCCGAACCAGCGCGCCGCGGTCGCGACGTCCTTGTCCCCGCGGCCCGACAGGTTGACCAGGATCACCGGGTCCGCACCGTCGGGCATGTCCCACCCGCGGGCCTCCTGGCCGAGCTTGATCGCCCCCGCCAGGGCGTGCGCCGACTCGATCGCGGGGATGATCCCCTCGGTCCGGCACAGCAGGCGGAACGCGTCCATCGCCTCGACGTCGGTCACCGGCCGGTACTCGGCGCGTCCGATGTCGTGCAGCCACGAGTGCTCGGGGCCGACGCTCGGGTAGTCGAGGCCCGCCGAGATCGAGTGGCTCGGGAGCGTCTGGCCGTCCTCGTCCTGCAGGAGGTAGGACTTCGCGCCGTGCAGGACGCCCGGCGTGCCGCCGTTGAACCGTGACGCGTGCCGGCCGGAGTCGACCCCCTCGCCGCCGGCCTCGAAGCCGAAGAGCCGCACACCCGCGTCGTCGAGGAACGCGTTGAAGATGCCCATCGCGTTCGAGCCGCCACCCACGCACGCCGCGACGGCGTCGGGCAGCCGGCCGATCTCGTCGGCCAGCTGGAGCTTGGCCTCCTCGCCGATGACCTTGTGGAAGTCGCGCACCATCTCGGGGAACGGGTGCGGGCCCGTCACGGTGCCGAGCAGGTAGTGCGTGGTGTCGACGTTCGCGACCCAGTCGCGCAGCGCCTCGTTGATCGCGTCCTTGAGCGTCCGCGCGCCGATCGTCACGGGGACGACCTCGGCGCCGAGCAGCCGCATGCGCGCGACGTTGAGGGCCTGGCGCTGCGTGTCCTCCTCGCCCATGTACACCGTGCACTCGAGGTCCATGAGCGCCGCCGCCGTGGCGGTCGCGACGCCGTGCTGGCCCGCGCCCGTCTCGGCGATCACGCGGGTCTTGCCCATGCGCTTGACGAGCAGCGCCTGCCCGAGCACGTTGTTGATCTTGTGCGAGCCGGTGTGGTTCAGGTCCTCGCGCTTGAGGAACACCCGCACGCCCTCCCCGACCTGGCGCGCGAAGCGCGGGACCTCGGTGAGCGGGCTCGGGCGGCCGGTGTACGTCTTGTGCAGGCGCGCGAGCTCGGCTCCGAACGCCGGGTCGGCGAGCGCCTTGTGGTAGGCCGTGTCGAGCTCGTCGAGGGCCGCGATGAGCGCCTCGGGGACGAACCGGCCGCCGAAGTCGCCGAAGTACGGTCCCTGGTGCGTGCTGAGCGGACCGGCGACGGCCATCGCCTCACGCAGCGCCTGGGCGGCGCCGCCCTCGGGCAGGTCGGGGCGGCCGGTCACTGGCGCACCGCCCGCAGCGACGGGTGCGAGCCCGCCGCGACCAGGTCGGCGACCGACTCGCGCGGCGCGTCGTCGGTCACGAGGGCCTCGCCCACCAGCACCGAGTCGGCGCCCGCCCGGGCGTAGTCCATGACGTCGTGCGGGCCACGCACGCCCGACTCGGCGATCTTGACGATGCCGGCGGGGATCGAGGGCGCGACGCGCGCGAACGTGCCGCGGTCGACGTCGAGGGTCTTGAGGTCACGGGAGTTCACGCCGATGATCTTCGCCCCTGCGTCGACGGCCCGCGCGACCTCCTCGGCGTCGTGCACCTCCACGAGCGCCGTCATGCCGAGCGAATGCACGCGCTCGACGAGCGACTCGAGCACCGTCTGCTCGAGCGCCGCGACGATGAGCAGCACCAGGTCGGCGCCGTGCGCGCGCGCCTCCCACACCTGGTAGGGCGTGACGACGAAGTCCTTGCGCAGCACCGGGATGTCGACCGCGGCACGCACCGAGTCGAGGTCCGCGAGCGTGCCGTTGAACCGCCGCTGCTCCGTGAGCACCGAGATGACGGACGCGCCGCCCTTCTCGTACTCCGCCGCGAGCTTCGCGGGGTCCGCGATCGAGGCGAGCGCTCCCCGGCTGGGGCTCGAGCGCTTCACCTCGGCGATCACGGTCACCGCGTCGGCGACGCGCAGCCGGTTCACGCACGCCTTGGCCTCGGGCGCACGGGCGGCCCGCTCCTTGAGTGCGGCCAGGGGCGTCGCCGCCTCGCGCTGGGCGAGGTCCTCACGGACGCCGGCGACGATGTCGTCGAGCACGGTCATCGTCTCGTCACCTTCCCTCGAGCCTCGTCGCCGGGGCGACCGGTGGTCTTCAGGTCATCGTAGGGGCGCACACGGGACGAAAGGACCACGCGCCAGGTCGTGGGACCGTGCTCGCCGGCGCGACCGGTGACGCGGAGCCGCCGGCATGGGTCCTCCCCGTGCGTCCCGACCGCGCCGTCACACGTCCCACGGGACGGTCAGTACCCGCTCCCGGTCGACAGGAAGGAGAGCCCGAGGACGCCCGCCACACCGACGACGTACAGGACGACGAAGCCGACGGCCACCACGCCGAGGGCGATCGAGATCCAGCCCAGCACGATGCCCGCCTGGGCCATGCCGAGGTTGTTGGCCTCCCCCGCGGCGACGGCGCGCTTGGCGTTGTTGCCGAGGATCACGGCGGGGATGCCGGTGAGGAACACGCAGCCCACGACGATGCCGACGATGCCGAGCACGAGGGACCACACGCCGAGCTGGTTCTTCGGGTAGGCGTACGCCGGCGGGTACGGCTGACCGGGGTACGGCTGACCCGGGTACGGCTGACCCGGGTACGGCTGGCCGGGGTACGGCTGGCCCGCGTACGGCTGCGCGGGGTAGGGCGCCGGCGCGTACGGCTGCGCGGCGGCGCCGTACGGGGCGGGCTGGGCGCCGGGAGCGACGGGCTCGGCGCCGGGAGCGGCGGGCGGCTGCTC
>NZ_JBFTER010000049.1:0-34880 GCF_047229345.1 Cellulomonas jepli
ACTGGCGTCGCCCGACCTCGCGGCGCGCGACGCGCTCGTGCTCGGCGGGCCCTGGCACGCCGCGCTCGGGGAGGTCGAGGCCCCGCTCGTGCCGCCGGCGGAGTCGCACGGACCGCGGGCCGACGCGGTCGCCGACCTCTGCGCGGCGCTGGTCGGCCGCGAGGTGACCCTCGACGGGCTCGCGGGCGTGCGGTGGCCGCCCGGGCGGTGGGCCCGCGCGATGCACGCGGGCGCGTGGGCCGCCCACGGCACCGGACGCCTGCACGCGCAGCTCGTCGCGGTGCTCGACGTCACGGCCGCGCTGGTCGGCGCCGAGCCCGACCCCGACCCGGTGCTGCTGCGCGCGGCGCTCCCGACGCTGCACGCCCTCACGGTGGCTGCCGTCGTCGGCGACGTGCTCGACGCCGAGCCGCTCGCCGAGCTGCACCTGGGTGCGGCGGGGCTCTGAGGCCGCGTCAGCGAACCCGGGTGCCCCTCGGGCTCGGCGGCGCCGTCGACGCGCGCCGGACGAGCGACGTCGGCAGCCGCACGTGCGTGCTCGCCCCCGGCTCGCCGTGCACGAGCCGGAGCAGCAGGTGCACGGCCTGCGAGCCCATCTCCTGGAGCGGCTGCTGCACGGTCGTCAGCGGGGGCTCGGTGAGCGCGGACTCCGGGACGTTGTCGAAGCCGACGACCGAGAGGTCGGCCGGCACCGAGAGGCCCAGCTCGCGGGCGACGTCCAGGACGCCGATCGCCGAGAGGTCGTTCGCCGCGAAGATCGCGGTCGGCCGGTCGGCCAGGGACAGCAGCTCGCGCGTGGGCGCCGCGGCGACCTGCCGCCGGTAGCCGCCGAGGCGCACGAGGTCCGGGTCGACCGGGATGCCGGCGGACGCGAGCGCGTCCCGGTAGCCGTCCTCGCGGAGCCGGGCGGAGTCGAGGTCCGGGCGCCCGCCGAGGAAGCCGATGCGCCGGTGCCCGAGCTGCAGGAGGTGCTCGGTCGCCAGCACCGCGCCCGCGTAGCTGTCGGCGTCGACGGTGGGGCTGTCCGCGGGGCCGGCGTGCGGGTCGATCGCGACGACGGGCACGGAGCCGGCGGTCCGGACCACGGTGGGCGTCATCATGATCGCGCCGTCGATCAGGGTGCCGCTCAGCCGCGAGAGGTAGCGCCGCTCCCACCCGACGACCTCACCCGCCCGGCCGCCGCCCGAGTAGGCGAGCAGCTCGTAGCCCGTCCCGGTGATCGCGCGGGACGTGCCCTTGAGGACCTCGGTGCTGAACGGCTCGAACTCGGGCACGAGGATGCCGATCACGTGGGTCTTGTGGCTGCGCAGGCTCCGGGCGACGAGGCTGGACTCGTACCCGAGCTGCTCGATCACGCGCTGCACGTGCTCCGACGTGCGGGCGGCGACGCCGTAGCGCTCGTTGATGACCTTGGAGACGGTCGCGACGGAGACCCCCGCCGCGCGTGCGACGTCGGTGATCGTCACGCGGTGGAGGTCCTCGGCCCCGGGAGGGGACGGCTGATGCCGCTGAGGCTCCGTCACGGACGGTGATGCTACCGGTACGAAAACGTTATCGATAACGATTGACCGTGGACGAAACGGTGTGGCATGCTCGCCGCGAATTACCCAGTCAACGACGACGAAGGAACTCACTATGGCGAGGAACCGACTGCTCTCGGCTGTTGCGATGACTGCCGGAGTGGCCCTGCTGGCCGCCGGTTGCAGCGGCGGCGGGAGCGGCAACACCCCCGACGACTCCGCGGACGGCACCACGCTCACCTGGTGGCACAACTCCAACAACGAGCCCGGCAAGGGCTACTACGAGAAGGTCGCGGCCGACTTCGAGGCCGCCAACCCGGGCGTGACCGTCGAGATCAGCGCGCTCGCGCACGAGGACATGCTCACCAAGCTCGACGCGTCCTTCCAGACGGGCGACACCCCCGACGTCTACATGGAGCGCGGCGGCGGCGAGCTCGCGGCGCACGTCGACGCCGGGCTGGTCCAGGACCTGTCTGACGGCTCGTCGGAGGCCATCGAGAAGATCGGCGGCTCGGTCGCGGGCTGGCAGGTCGACGGCAAGACCTACGCGCTGCCCTTCTCCCTCGGCGTCGTGGGCTTCTGGTACAACAAGGCGCTCTTCGAGCAGGCCGGCATCACCGAGCTCCCCGCGACGATGGCCGACCTCGTGGCCGCGTCGGACAAGCTCAAGGCGGCCGGCATCGAGCCGATCTCCGTGGGCGCGGGCGACAAGTGGCCCGCCGCGCACTACTGGTACTACCTGGCCCTGCGGCACTGCAGCGAGCAGGTCCTGACGGACGCCGTCACGCTCAAGGACTTCTCGGACCCGTGCTTCGTCGCGGCCGGCGAGGACCTCGAGAAGCTCATCGGCGCCGAGCCGTTCAACGCGGGCTTCCTCGCGACGCCGGCGCAGACCGGCCCGACGAGCGCGTCCGGTCTCCTCGCGACCCGCAAGGTCGCCATGGAGCTCGCCGGTCACTGGGAGCCCGGCGTCATGCAGGGCCTCACCGAGGACAAGCAGGGTCTCGGCGCCGACACGGGCTGGTTCCCGTTCCCGTCGGTCGAGGGTGGCGAGGGTGACCCCGCCGCCGCGCTCGGTGGCGGCGACGCGTGGGCCTGCTCGGCGGAGGCCCCGCCGGAGTGCGTCGACTTCGTCAACTACCTCCTGAGCGACGAGGTCCAGATCGGCTTCGCCGAGCAGAGCATGGGCCTGCCGACCAACCCCGCCGCGACGGGCTCGGTGGCCGACCCCGCGCTGGCCGAGCTGCTCACGTTCCGTGACGAGGCGCCGTTCGTCCAGCTGTACTTCGACACCGCCTTCGGTGAGAACATCGGTGGTGCGATGAACGACGCGATCGCCCTGCTCTTCGCCGGTCAGGCGACCCCGCAGGACATCGTCGACGCCACGCAGGCTGCGGCCGAGAGCGAGTGAACGAGGTGGCAGACGACGTGACCGCACGCCCGACGCGCACGGACGTCGCTGCCACCCCTCGCGACACCGCGCGTGCCGCCGACCGGGCTCCCCGGTCGGCGGCACGCGCCGCGGGCGGGCGGCCGCGTGCAACGGTCTCCGTGCAGTGGCGCAAGCGGCTGGAGATCCTGTTCTTCGTCACTCCGGCTCTCGCGCTGTTCGCCCTGTTCGTCGTGACGCCGGTCCTCCAGGCCGTCCGTTACTCGACGTACAAGTGGAACGGCCTCGGCCCGATGGACGACTTCGTCGGGCTCCAGAACTACGCGCAGGCGCTGCAGGACCAGGTCTTCACCGACGCGGTCATGCACAACCTGATCATCATCGTGCTGTCGATCCTGATCCAGCTGCCCCTGGGTCTGGCGATCGCGCTGCTGCTCAACCGCGAGATCCGGGGCCGCGCGGCGATGCGCGTCATCATCTTCGTCCCGTACGTCCTCGCCGAGGTCGTCGCCGGTGTCGTGTGGCTCATGCTGCTGCAGCCCGGTGGCCTCGTGGACGCCGTGTTCGACGGCCTCGGGCTCTCGGGCGCCAAGCAGCTGTGGCTCGGCAACCCGGAGATCGCGCTCTACACCGTGATGGTGGTGCTGACCTGGAAGTACCTGGGTCTCGCGATCATCCTGTTCCTCGCCGGCCTGCAGGGCGTCCCCACGGACCTCTACGAGGCGGCGCAGCTTGACGGCGCGTCGTGGTGGCAGGTGCAGCGCCGGATCACGATCCCGCTGCTCGGCCCGACGATCCGGACCTGGGGCTTCCTGTCGATGATCGGCTCGCTGCAGCTGTTCGACATGGTGTGGATCCTCACCAAGGGCGGCCCGGCGAACTCGACCATGACCATGGCGACGTACCTGATCAACCAGGGCACCAACCGGAGCCTCTACGGCTACGCGTCGGCCGTCGCGGTGCTGCTGTTCGGCATCTCGCTCGTCCTGGCGGCCCTGTACCAGTACTTCGTCCTGCGCCGTGACAACCAGGACGCCCCCAAGCCGAGGAAGGTCCAGCGATGAGCGCCCCTGCCGTCACGCCCGCCCCGGGCCGGCCGGCCGTGCTGGAGACCCCGCGTCGCCGGCGTGGCTCGTCCGCCACGGGAGGCAACCCGCTCGTCTACGTCGCGGCGCTCGTCGTCGCGGCGGCGACGCTCGGCCCCGTGCTCTACGCGATCCTCGGTGGCTTCCGCTCGAACGCGCAGCTCGCCGCGGAGCCGGTCGGCCTGCCCGACCCGTGGGTCGTCAGCAACTACGTCAACGTGCTGACGTCCGCGAGCTTCTGGCGCTACGCGTTCAACTCGACGGTGATCTCGCTCATCACGACCGTGATCGTGGCCGTCTTCGGCGTCATGGCGGCGTACCCGCTCGCGCGGTACCGGTTCCGGGGCCGGGCGATGCTCACGACGGTCTTCACGATGGGCCTGCTGTTCCCGCTGACGGTCGCGATCATCCCGCTGTTCCTGATGATCCGTGACCTCAACCTGAACAACACGTTCTGGGGCGTCGCACTCCCGCAGGCGGCGTTCGCGCTGCCGATGACGATCGTGATCCTGCGCCCGTTCCTCATGGCGCTGCCCAAGGAGCTCGAGGAGGCGGCCATGATCGACGGCACGTCGCGCGTCGGGTTCTTCTGGCGGATCCTCCTGCCGCTCTCGGGCCCCGGCCTCGTGACGGTCGGCGTGCTCGCGTTCGTCGCGTCGTGGAACGCCTACCTGCTGCCGCTGCTGATCCTCAGCGACCCCACGACGCAGACGCTGCCGCTCGGGGTCGCGAGCTTCTCGAGCGAGCACGCGCAGGACACCGCGGGGGTGCTGGCGTTCACGTCGCTCGCGATGATCCCGGCGCTGGTCTTCTTCCTCGCGATGGAGAAGCGCATCGTCAACGGCCTGCAGGGCGCGGTCAAGGGCTGACGCCCACCCGCCCGACCACCACGGCCCCCGGCCGCGCGCACGTCACCGGACGCGCGCCCGGCCGGGGGGCCGCCGCCCGGCGTGCGTCCGCCGCCGGGCGCTCCTCCAGTGAGGACACGAACCGTGACAGACATCGACCTGGGCGTCGCGCGCCCGGACACCACCTCCGACGGGCCCTGGAGCGACCGGGTCGTCGCCCTCCTGCAGCAGATGACGCTGCGGGAGAAGCTCGCACAGCTCGTCGGCCTCTGGGTCGGCGCCGGGGCGGACGGCGAGGTCGTCGCCCCGCTGCAGGACGCGATGATCGGCGAGCAGGCGCCGCCGTTCGAGGACTTCGCCGGCGAGGGGCTCGGCCACCTGACCCGGATGTTCGGCACCCGGCCCGTCGAGCCCGAGGCCGGTCGGCGCGCGCTGCGCGACGCCCAGCGCTGGCTCGTCGCGAACACCCGTCTCGGCATCCCGGCGATCGCGCACGAGGAGTGCCTCACGGGGCTCGCCGCGTGGAAGGCGACGACGTTCCCGACGCCGCTCGCGTGGGGCGCGAGCTTCGACGCCGAGCTGGTCGAGCGCATGGGCGCGGCGGTCGGCTCGAGCATGGCGGACCTCGGCGTGCACCAGGGGCTCGCGCCCGTGCTCGACGTCATCCAGGACCCCCGCTGGGGCCGGGTCGACGAGTGCATCAGCGAGGACCCGTACGTCGTGGGCACGATCGGCACGGCGTACGTGCGCGGGCTGCAGAGCGCGGGGATCATCGCGACGCTCAAGCACTTCGTCGGGTACTCCGCGTCGCGGGCCGGGCGCAACCTCGCGCCGGTGCACGCCGGCCCGCGCGAGCTCGCGGACCTGCTGCTGCCGCCGTTCGAGATGGCGGTCCTCGACGGCGGCGCCCGCTCGGTCATGCACTCGTACGCGGAGGTCGACGGCGTCCCCGCCGCGGCCGACCGCAACCTCCTCACCGCGCTGCTGCGCGAGCAGTGGGGCTTCGACGGCACGGTCGTCGCCGACTACTTCGGCGTCGCGTTCCTGCACACCCTGCACGCCGTCGCCGGCGACCTCGCGGACGCCGCGCGCCAGGCGCTCGAGGCGGGCGTGGACATCGAGCTGCCGACGGGCAACGCGTACCTCGAGCCGCTCGCCATGGCCGTCGAGTGCGGCGACGTGTCCGCGGGCCTGGTGGACCTCGCCGTCCTGCGGGTGCTCACCCAGAAGGAGGAGCTCGGGCTGCTCGACGCCGACTTCAGCGCGGAACCTCGCCGCGCGGGCGTCGACCTGGACCCGGCCGAGCACCGAGCGCTCGCGGCGCGGCTGGCCGAGGAGTCGGTCGTGCTGCTCACCAACGACGGCGTGCTGCCGCTGCGCAGCCCGGCCCGCGTGGCCGTCGTCGGGCCCAACGCGCACCGCCCCGAGGCGCTGTTCGGGTGCTACTCGTTCGTCAACCACGTGCTGCCGCAGCACCCGGGCACCGAGCTCGGGATCGACGTGGCGACGGTGCTCGACGCGCTGCGCGGCGAGCTCGCGGGTGCCGAGGTCACGTACGCCCCGGGGTGCGAGGTCGACGACGAGGTGCGTGACGGCATCGCGGACGCGGTGTCCGCCGCTCGCGGCGCCGACGTCGCGGTCGTGGTCGTCGGCGACCAGGCGGGGCTGTTCGGGCGCGGGACCGTCGGCGAGGGGTGCGACCGGGACAGCCTCGAGCTGCCCGGCGTCCAGCGCGAGCTCGTCGAGGCCGTCGTCGCGACGGGGACGCCGGTCGTGCTCGTGCTGCTCACCGGGCGCCCGTACGCGATCGGGTGGGCGGTGGAGGGCTGCGCTGCCGTCGTGCAGGCCTTCTTCCCGGGCGAGGAGGGCGCCGCGGCGATCGCGGGCGTCCTGTCGGGCCGGGTCAACCCCTCGGGCCGGCTCCCGGTGAGCCTGCCGAACTCGGCGGGCACGCAGCCGTACTCCTACCTGCACCCGCCGCTCGGTGGTGCGTCGTCGGTCAGCAGCGTCGCCACGGCGCCGGTGCTGCCGTTCGGCCACGGCCTGGCGTACACGACGTTCTCCTACCCGGGCCTGGTGCTGCGGGACTCCGAGGTGCCGACGGACGGCACGATCCACGTGGCGGTCGACGTGCGCAACGACGGCGACCGCGCCGGGGCCGAGGTCGTCCAGCTGTACGGGCACGACGTCGTGGGCTCGGTGACGCGGCCCGTCGCCCAGCTCCTCGCGTACGCGCGGGTCGAGCTCGCGCCGGGGGAGCGGGCCACGGTGCACCTCGCCGTGCCGACGACGCGCCTCGCGTTCAGCGACCGCAGCCTGCGCCGCGTCGTCGAGCCCGGGGCCGTGGACGTCTGGGTGGGCCGCTCGTGCGAGGACCGCGTGCTCGAGGGGCGGGTGACGCTCGTGGGGGGCGTGCACCCGGTCACCGTCGCGGACCCGCGCTGCGCGCAGGTGGACGTGGTGCGCGCGTCGTAGCAGGCGTCGCGCGGCAGCGTCCCCTCCACGGGCGGCGGGCACCCGGTGACCGGGTGCCCGCCGCCCGTGCGTGACGGCGCGGTGCCGGTGCGGGCATGCTCGGCGTGCGGGTCGTCCCGTGCCCGCACACCCACACCCACGCCCGCGCCCCTCGCGCGCCGTCCGCACCGGAGGTCCCGTGGCCCGCGTCTGCTTCCTCTCCCGCATCCGTCCTGACCGGATCGACGTGTACCGCGCCCGGCACGCGGAGGTGTGGCCGGAGATGCTCGAGGCGCTGCGTGAGACGGGGTGGCGCGACTACACGCTGCACCTCGCGCCCGACGGGCTGCTCGTCGGGGTCGTCGACGTGGACGACTTCGACGCCGCGCGCGAGGCGATGGCCGCGCGCGAGGTCAACGCCCGGTGGCAGGCGCAGATGGCCGAGCTGTTCGGGTCCGACGGACCGCCGGACGAGGGGTTCGTCGTGCTCGAGTGCGTGTTCGACCTCGACGCCCAGCTCGCGGCGCTCGGCCGGGACGGCGCGGGTCAGTGAGCGCGCGATCGGGCATGCGCTTTCCGCGAGGTCTTGACCGGCGCTCGTGGCCCTGCCACGGTGGGGCGCGACGGACCCGTCGGCCGCCGCTATGAATCGATTCATAGTGCCGACGCACGCCACCGAGCGAGGGATTCGACGATGAGTCTGCACGCCTCGGCCGCCCGCGCGGCCACCTCCGGGGACCCTGCGACGCGCGCCGGACGGCCGACCGGACGTCCGGCCGCACGCCCGACCGGGCCGGGACGGCGGGTCCGCGCGGCCGCCGTCGTCGCTGCGGCGCTGGTCCTCGCGCTCGTCACGCCGGGGGGTGCCGCAGCCCAGGACGGGTACGGACACGGCGGCGGCCGCCCCGGAGGGCCCGGTCCGCAGCTCGAACGGCTCGACCGCGGGCTCGCCGCGGCCGTCACGCCCGACGGCGTGTTCCTCTCCTGGCGCCTGCTCGCGCACGAGTCGCGCGGGGACGCCGCGGTCTCGGGCTTCCACGTGTACCGCGACGACGCCCTGGTGGCGACGGTCAGCGGCAGCACCAACCACCTCGACACCGAGGGGACCGAGACGTCGGTGTACCGGGTCGCGGCGGTCGTCGGCGGCGTCGAGGTCGACCCGGGCACGAGCGTCGCCCCCTGGTCGCAGGCCTGGGTCGACCTCCCGCTGACCAGGCCGGCAGACGGCGTGACCCCCACCGGCGAGACGTACACGTACGCGGCGAACGACGTGAGCGTCGGCGACGTGGACGGCGACGGGCAGTACGAGTACGTCGTCAAGTGGGACCCCTCGAACTCCAAGGACGTGTCGATCAAGGGCTACACCGGCCCCGTGTACGTCGACACCTACGAGCTCGACGGCACGCTGCTCCACCGCCTCGACCTGGGCGTGAACGTCCGGGCGGGCGCGCACTACACGCAGTTCCTGGTCTACGACCTCGACGGCGACGCGCGCGCCGAGATCATGCTGAAGACCGCGCCCGGGACGCGCACGGTGCGGTACGCGGACGGTGCCCCTGTCGAGGAGGCGTACGTGACGCTGCCGCGGGCGGACGTGCGCGCCGGCGTCCGGCACGACGACGACTACCGGCTCAGCGCCGCCGGGTACCGCGAGCACGTCGTCGAGATGTTCGAGGGCTGGAGCGCGCACCCCGAGGTCGTCGCGGGGCGCTGGCCCGCGACGCTCGAGGAGGCGTTCGGCATCCCCGTCGCGTACGCCTACCCGTTGTCGCGCGCCGACGCCGAGGCGCTCGCCGACCACTTCCTCGACGTGTACGCGCCGAGCCGCAGCGCGCGCAACGTGCTGCGCGCGTTCGAGGGCTTCGTGGTCGACGGGCCCGAGTACCTCACGGTGTTCGACGGCGCGACGGGCGCCGAGCTCGACACCGTGCGCTACGAGCCGGGTCGCCACGACGACGGGCTCATGTGGGGCGACTACGCCCTGCCGCGCATCGAGCCCGCGAACCGGTCCGACCGCTTCCTCGCCGGCGTGGCGTACCTCGACGGCTCCCGCCCGTCCGCGGTGTTCGCCCGCGGCTACTACACGCGCTCGACCGTCGCGGCGTACCGCTGGGACGGCCGGTCGATCCGGCGTCAGTGGCTCGTCGACAGCGGGTGGACCCCGATGACCAACCCGTTCCGGGATACCCCGCACGGTCGGGACGGGACCGACCCCCGGTTCGGCTCGATCACGACGCAGGGCTTCCACTCCCTCAGCGCCGCGGACGTCGACGGCGACGGCCGCCAGGAGATCGTGTACGGCGCGGCGACGATCGACGACGACGGGAGCCTGCTGTACAGCTCGGCCGACGTGCTCCCGCCGGGCAGCGCCGCCCCGGGCACGGTCGTGCGCCTCGGCCACGGCGACGCGATGCACGTGACGGACATCGACCCGCAGCGCCCGGGCCTCGAGGTCTTCACGGTGCACGAGAACGGCGTCGGGGCGCCGTACGGGTACGCGATGCGGGACGCCGCCACGGGCGAGGTGCTGTTCGGCGCGTACACCGGGCGCGACACGGGCCGCGGGATGGTCGGCGACGTCGTGCCGTCGGAGCCGGGCCTCGAGGCGTGGGCGACCGACCTGCGCAGCGCCGACGGCGACCTGCTCGACACGGCCGTCCCCGGCACGAACCAGAGCATCCGCTGGGCCGCCGACATGACGACCCAGGTCGTCGAGGGCGCCGGTGACGTCACCCCGACGATCACCGACCGGGGGCGCGGCGTGCTGCTCACCGCCGAGGGGACGCGCACGAACAACGGCACGAAGGGCAACCCGTCGCTCGTCGCGGACGTCCTGGGCGACTGGCGCGAGGAGCTGCTCGTGCGCACGGTCGACAGCAGCGCGATCCGGATCCACCTCGCGACCGAGATCACCGACCGCGCCCTGCACACGCTCATGCACGACGTGCAGTACCGCGCCGAGGTCGCCCGCCAGCAGACGACCTACAACCAGCCCTCGTACCCCGGCTTCCTGCTGGCGTCCGACACCGACGTCACCGCCGTCCCCGTGCCGGACCTGTGGGCCCCCGGGGCGACCGGTGCGCTGGCGGCGACGCTCGACGGGTACGTCGCGTCCGGCGACGTGTCCCGAGCGGCCGCACGTCCGCTCGCGGCGGCGCTGCGCAGGGCCGAGCGGCTCGAGGACGCCGGTCGCCCGCGCGCCGCCGCCGCCGAGGTCCGGCACGTCGTCGAGCGCCTCGGCGGCTACGGCCCCGTGAGCGGCGTCAGCGCGTCCGCCCGGGCGGTGCTGCACCACCAGGCGACGGCCGTGGCAGCGATGCTCGACTGAGCGCGGGTCGCCCGGTCGCGGCTCGTTCGGGCGCGGCTCGCTCGGGCGCGGCTCGGCTCGGCGCCGCCCGCCCGGTCGCTGCTCGCTCGGGCGCGGCTCGCTCGGGTGCGGCCCGCGTGGGCGAGGGGGAGCCGTCGCTGCCCGAAGGTGCCGGTTCACCCGATCGTCACCCGGGACATGCCCGCAGTTGTGGCGTGCGTCGGCGACCGGCAGTTCGATCGACGCATGAGACGCAGAGCAGCCCTCCCTCTCCTCGCCGTGCCCCTGTCCCTCACGCTCGCGGCGACCCTGCTGGCCCCCGCGGCGGCCGCCGCGTCCGAGGACCCGCCGGCGGCGCCCGCGGACGAGTCGTCCTCGCAGGCGGCCTCCACCGGCAACGCGGGCGTCGAGCGCGGCGACCGCCGCACCGCCACGACGCCGACGCTCGTCGCGCGCGCGACCCTCTCGGCCGACACCGTCACCGACGGCCCGCCCTCGGGGGCGCTCGCGACCCCCGCCAACGGCCGGCAGGGCCCGTTCCCCGGACAGGTCGTCCCCGGCTTCTCGGGGATGGTCGACGCCGGCGACGGCACGTTCTGGGCGCTGCCCGACAACGGCTTCGGCACCAAGGCGAACTCCGCCGACTTCCTGCTGCGCGTCTACCGGGTCACTCCGCAGTGGCAGACGGCCGACGGCGGCCCGGGCGCGCTCGAGCTCGGCGAGCACCTGTCCCTGAGCGACCCGGACCGCCACGTCGACTTCCCGATCGTCCACGACGCGACGCCCGAGCGGCTGCTCACGGGTGCGGACTTCGACGTCGAGTCGATCGTGCGCGCACCCGACGGCACGTTCTGGATCGGCGAGGAGTTCGGCCCGTTCGTGCTGCACGTCGACGCCGACGGCGCGCTGCTCGCCCCGCCCGTCCCGCTCCCCGACGCGAAGTCGCCGCAGAACCCGTACCTCGCGCCGGGCGAGACGCCGCGGCTCCGCGCGAGCAACGGCTTCGAGGCGCTCGCCGGCTCGCCCGACGGGAAGTACCTCTACCCGATCACCGAGGGCGCGTTCGTCGACGACCCCGACCAGCGCCGCCGCACGGTCTACCAGCTCGACACCCGGACGGGGGAGTACACCGGGCGCACGTGGGCGTACCAGACGGACCGCGTCGCGAACGTCGTCGGCGACGCGTTCATGACGAGCCGCCACGAGCTCCTCGTGGTCGAGCGGGACAACTTCGACGGTCCCGCGTCGGTCACCAAGCGCGTGTACGGCATCGACCTGCGCCACCGCGAGCGCGACGGCTACCTCGAGAAGACGCTCGTGCTCGACGCGCTGAAGATCGCGAACCCGGAGGGCATCGGTGCGGGCGACGGCTACGGCACGGGCGACCCGTTCGCGTTCCCGGTGCAGTCGTTCGAGACGGTCGTGCGCCTCGCGGACGGGCGGCTCCTGATCGCGAACGACAACAACTACCCGGGCAACGCCGCGCGCGTCCCGGGGACCCCCGACGACACCGAGGTCGCGCTCGTCGAGCTGCGGAGGACCCGGGCGGAGCGTCCGGGCGACATCACCGTCGTCGGGCACCGCGGCGCGTCGGGCTACCGGCCCGAGCACACGCTCGCCGCCTACGAGACCGCGATCCTGCAGTGCGCCGACTACATCGAGCCCGACCTCGTCTCGACCAAGGACGGCGTGCTCGTCGCGCGGCACGAGAACGAGATCGGCGGGACGACCGACGTCGCGACCCGCCCGGAGTTCGCGGACCGCAAGGTCACGAAGACCATCGACGGCGCCGCGCTCACGGGCTGGTTCACCGAGGACTTCACGCTCGCCGAGCTCCGGACGCTGCGCGCCAAGGAGCGGATCCCGGCGACCCGCCCGGCGAACACGGCGTTCGACGGTCTCTACGAGATCCCGACGCTCGACGAGGTCCTCGACCTCGCCCGCCGGTCCACGACCTGCGACGGGCAGCAGGTCGGCGTGTACCCGGAGACCAAGCACCCGACGTACTTCGACTCGATCGGGCTGTCCCTCGAGGAGCCCTTCGTCGGGGAGCTCAAGGCGGCCCGGCTCGACGGGCGCAAGGCCCCGGTCATCGTGCAGAGCTTCGAGACGGGGAACCTGCGTGAGCTCGACCGGATGACGGGCGTGCGGCTCGCGCAGCTCGTGAGCTGCTCGGGTGCGCCGTACGACCTCGTCGCCGCGGGTGACCCCCGCACGTACGCCGACCTCGTGACCCGCGCCGGCCTCCGCGACGTCGCGCGCTACGCGGACGGCGTGGGCCTGTGCAAGGACGTGATGATCCCGCGTGCGGCCGACGGGACCCTCGGTCAGCCGACGCGCGTGATCGCCGACGCGCACCGCGCGGGCCTCGTGGTGCACGGGTGGACGTTCCGGGCGGAGAACCAGTTCCTGCCGGCGGACTTCCGCAGCAGCGCCGACCCGAACGCGTACGGCGACCTGGCCGGGGAGATCCGGGCGTTCGTCGACGCGGGCATGGACGGGCTGTTCAGCGACCACCCGGACCTCGCGGTGGCCGCGGTCGGCTGACCGGACGGCTCCCGGGGGCGGTCGGCGGCACACGCCGCGGACCGCCCCCGGACGGCTGCGTGAACTCGCTCACGAACAGGTGAGAAGAAGTTCACGAAACCGCGTCATAGCGGTGACGGTGGTGCCTCTCATCGGGTGACAGACGCTCGAGCGCGACCCGACGGACCGGGCCGCGCCGCTTCCGGAGGATCACCATGAGCACGATCGAGGCCACGCGCACCCTGATCACCCCCCTCGCCGAGCCGCTGACCCGGCGCGAGCGCGTCGTCCTGGCCGAGCTCTCGGAGGACGTCACGCTGGAGGAGATCGCGGCCCGGCTGTGGGTCTCGCGCAACACCGTGAAGTCCCAGGTGCGCAGCGCCTACCGCAAGATCGGCGTCTCGACGCGTGCCGAGGCCGTCGCCTGGGCGCGGGCAGCCGGCCTGAGCTGACCCGCCGGCCGCGCCGCCTGCGCAGGGACGCGCGCGGCCGCAGCGGGGGAGCGCGGGTGCCGACCTCGACGCGGGGCTCGCGCTCGCGCCGGTGCGGCCTGCGAACCCGGCAGGTCGCGAGGCGGGCTAGAGGTTGGTGAGCCCGGCCACGAGGTCGATCGCCGCAGGACCGGCCAGGAAGACGGCCGCCACGAGCACGACCGAGGCGACCAGCCGGCGACCACCGGCGGCCGGGTTCTCACCCGCGCCGGAGAACATCGTGTGGGGGTGCGTGTCGTGCATGAGGGTCTCCCTCCGAGCTGCCCCGTCCTCGTCGACCGGGCACTTGCGACAAAGCGTACGGCCTGAGGAGCCCGTGGTCGGCGCAGCGGCGTGTCACACCCCCGCGGGCCACGTCTCGAGCTCGCCCCCGACCGCACGCGTGCCGTGCAGCGGGACGACGGCGGACGTGGTCTCGAACCAGCAGAACGCGTCGTACCGGCTCCCGAGGACGGTCGGCACGTAGTTGCCCCACCGTTCCGCCTCGGGACGGTAGACGACGCCGATCGCGCGGTGGTCCGTCGGCTCCGTGAGCCACCGCGGGCGGTCCGCGGGGACGACCACGAGCGCCGCGGGCACGTCCAGGCTGCTGCGCAGGAGGTCCTCGACGCTGCCGTCCCGTGCGGGTGGTACCCGCACGACCGCGGGTGCGGACCCCCACTCGTCGGCGGCCACGACCGTCCCCCGGTCGGTGCCGAAGCCCACGAGGACGACGTCGTCCTCGCCGTGGCGCTCGCGGACGAGCTGGCCGACGTTGACCATGCCCGCGCGCGCCATGTCCGTGTACCGGGCGTCGCCCACGTGGGTGTTGTGCTCCCAGACCACGGCCTTGACGGGCGTCCCCGGGTTCGCTGCGCGGCGGTGCTCGACGAGCCGGTCGAGGGTGTCCGCCATGTGCCGGTCGCGCACGTTCCACGACGACGGCCCGCCCCGGATCATCGCCCGGTAGTACGCCTCGGCGCCGGCGACGACGGCGGCGTTCTGCTCGGCGTCGAAGCGCTCGGCGTGCCCGAGGTCGCCGTCGGTCAGGTCCCGCAGCCGCGCGAGGACGTCGACGACCTCGGCCTCGCAGGTCGTCGGCACCAGGTGCGTCGCCAGCGCGTACGCCTGCGGGTCCTCGGCGTACGGCTCGAAGCAGCGGAACGCCTCGAGCGCCGGGGCGACGTGGTCGGGCTCGTGCTCCTGGAGGTACTCCAGCGTCGCGCGCAGCGAGTCCCACAGGCTGTACACGTCGAGACCGAAGAACCCGACGCGCGCCTCCGGCGGCAGCCCCGCGTTGTGCGCGCGCAGCCAGCGGGTCAGGTCGACGACGTCCTCGTTGGCCCACATCCACGTCGGCCAGCGGTCGAAGGCGCGGAGCGCCTCGGCGGGGTCCTCGGGCGCGGCGGGGTCGAGCTCGACCGAGCGGTCGACCCGGTAGCAGTCGGGCCAGTCGCCCTCGACCGCCACGATCGAGAAGCCCTTCTCCTCGACGAGCCGTCGGGTCAGTGCGGTGCGCCAGGCGTAGAACTCGTGCGTCCCGTGCGACGCCTCCCCGAGCAGGACGTGGTGCGCGTCGCCCACCCGCTCGAGGAGCGGGTCGAGGTCGGCGGGCGTGCGGAGCGGGCGTGCGAGCGAGCGGACGTCGGGGTCGGGCCTCATGCGGGCTCCCGGGGTGGTCGCCCGGCACGGGTCGTGCGCGACGGTCCCGCGACGCACGCACCGCACCGTCGGCGTGCGGACGATCTCAGCGTGCGTCGGCCGCACCGGCGCCGCATCCCGGGGAGCGTGCGTGTCCGGGTGCACGCGCGCCGCGGATCCCGCACTCTGGGACCGCACCCCGAGACCACCGCACGGACCACCGGAGGACCGACATGGCCAGCACCGTCGCCGGCGTCACGACGCCGGCCGGGGACGACGGGACGCGTGCGTAGATGGCCGGGCGCGGGGAGCTCGCCGGATCGACCTGGCGCGCGGTCGCGGAGCAGTGGCCGCGCGTCGTGCAGACGTGGCGCGCCGTCGACGACTTCCTGCGTCAGCACCCCGAGCTGCCGGGGGCCGCGCAGCGCACCCTGGAGGCCGGGCGGGCCCGGCTCGCCGCCGCCCAGCAGCAGCGCTCGCCCGAGGCGCGCGTGCGGGCCACGCTCGCCACGGTCCGCCGGCTCGCCGACGAGTGCGCCGCGCAGGCACCCGACGACGCCGTGCTCGTGGAGCAGGTCGCGGCGTGGCGTCGGGGCGCGGACCGCATCGACCAGGCGCTCACGATCGCCGCCGGTCAGCGCGGCCTCGCACGCCGGAAGATGCTCGCGCGCGTCGTCGCACGCACCGACGCGCTCGCCGGCGAGGCGTTCGACCAGCTCGTCGCCGACACGGGACGTCGGCAGCCGCCGCCCGGCGCGACGCGGGACGTCCCGACCGGGTGACGTCCGTCGCAGGGAGTCCGCGCACGCCTGATCGTCGGGGATGATGGTCCTTCACGCTGCGGGTCCACCGTCCGGCGCACATGCAGGAGGTCGGATGGTCAGCCCGGGTGCGCGCGCGGACGACGGGCACGAGGTCGTCCCCGACCCGGCGCTCCTCCTGGGCGAGCTCGCGATCGAGGCCGCCGGGATCGGGACCTACGACTGGGACCTGCGCACCGGTCGCATCCGGTGGGACGCCCGGATGCTCGAGCTCTTCGGGCACGACGAGCGCACGTTCGACAACACCTTCCGGAGCTTCCAGGCCCGCGTGCACCCGCACGACCTGGCCACGGTCGAGGCCCTGCTCGACGAGGCGATCGCCGCGTGCAGCGACTTCGAGATGCAGTACCGGGTCGTGCTCGACGGAGGGGACACGCGCTGGGTCGTCGCCCGCGGACGGGTCCTGCCGGGGCCGGACGGGACCGCCGCCCGCGTGCTCGGTGCCGGCTACGACGCCACCGAGCGTCACGACGGCGAGGCGCGCGTCGCGCGGATCCTCGAGGCGATCCCGACGGCCTTCTTCTCGGTCGGGGCGGACTGGCGCTTCACGTACGTCAACGCCGAGGCCGAGCGCCTGCTCGGGCGCACGCGCGACGAGCTGCTCGGCGGGGACCTGTGGGAGCTGTTCCCCGCGGCCGTCGGGTCCGAGTTCGAGCGGAGCTACCGCGGGGCCGCCGCGACCGGCGAGGCCGTGGTGTTCGACGCGTACTACCCCGCGCCGCTCGACGCCTGGTACGAGGTCCGCGCCTGGCCGGGGCCCGACGGGCTCGCCGTCTACTTCCTCGACATCACCGAGCGCCGGCGCGCGCAGGCGACCGCCGAGAACGCGGTCGTCCGGGCGGCGCTCACCGCGTCCGTCACGTCGAGCCTCGCCGAGACGCTCGACGCGGAGGAGGCCGTCGCGCGGCTCGCGCAGCTCGTCGTGCCCGCGCTCGCGGACTGGTGCGTCGTGACGCTCGTCGAGGACGACGAGTCGCGCGGGCCGCGCCGGCGCCTCCGTGACGTCGGGTCCTGGCACGTCGACCCGCAGGCCCGGGCGCTCGCGGCGCGGTACTCCGAGGTGCGCCTCTCGGCGCTCGCCGACTCCTCGTTCCTGCTGCGGGCGCTGGGCACTGGCGAGGTCGTCGACGTCCCGCACGGGGCGACCGAGGCCGTGCGCGGGGTCCTCGCACCGGGGGAGGCCCACGACATCGTCGGGCGGCTCGCACCCGAGAGCGCGACGATCCTGCCGCTGCGCGGGCGCGGGCGGACGGTGGGTGCGGTCACCCTCTTCAACGGTGCCGCACGCGGGCAGATCAGCGCCGAGGACCGCGCGACGGCCGTCGAGGTCGCGGGCCGCGCCGGGCTCGCGCTCGACAACGCGCGGCTCTACCGCCGGCAGCGCCAGGTCGCCGAGGAGCTCCAGCGCTCGCTGCTCACGGCACCGCCCGAGCCGGACCACGTGCAGATCGTCGTGCGGTACGAGCCCGCTGCGGAGGCCGCGAAGGTCGGCGGCGACTGGTACGACTCGTTCCTGCAGCCGGACGGCGCGACGGTCCTCGTCATCGGCGACATCGTCGGCCACGACATCACGGCCGCGGCGGCGATGGGCCAGGTCCGCTCGATCCTGCGCGGCATCGCGGTCGCGACGGGCGCGGGGCCCGGCGAGCTCGTCACGAAGGTGGACCGGGCGCTGCGCACGCTCCAGGTCGAGACGCTCGCGACCGCCGTGGTCGCGCGCATCGAGCAGACCGACGACGAGCGGGCCCGCGGGGTCACGCACCTGCGCTGGTCGAACGCGGGACACCCACCGCCGATGGTCGTCAACCCCGACGGGACCGTGCTCGTGCTCTCCGGGCTCGGGCCCGACATGCTCCTCGGGGTGCACCCGGACTCCCGGCGCACCGAGTCGGAGGTCGCGCTGGACCGCGGCTCGACCGTCCTGCTCTACACCGACGGGCTCGTCGAGCGGCGCGACCGGGGCCTCAAGGAGGGCATGACGCTCCTGCGCGACACGCTCGAGGAGGTCGCGGCGCTCGGGCTGGGCCTCGACGAGCTGTGCGACGAGGTCATGCACCGCATGCTGCCCTCCCGCCCCGGCGACGACGTCGCGCTCGTCGCGGTCCGGCTGCACCGCCAGGACCGGCCCCGGCCGGCGGAGGCCGGCCCCAACGTCGTGCCGCCCGACGTCCCCGACACCCCCGAGATCACGCCGCAGCCGGGCTGACCCCGCCGACGGGAGCGCTCGGCCGGTGCGTCAGCTCGTGGGCGGGTCGTCGAGCTCCTCGCGGAGCCGGTCGACCTCGCCCTGCGCGTCGTCGCGCGCCGCCGCGGCGTCGTCCGCCACCTCACGCGCGGTCCCGAGCTGTGCGTCGAGCTCGGTCCGGCGGGCCCGCAGTCGGGCGAGCCGCTGCTCCGCCTCCGCGATCTCGCGGACGGTCTGCTCGTGGCGGGCCTCGACGTCCTCGACGGTCTCGTCGGCGGCGACGAGGCTGCGCTCGGCGGCGGCGAGCTGCTTCTCCGCGCGGGTGAGGCGCCGGCCGACCTCCGCACGACGGCGACGCTCCGCCGCTGCGCGCTCGCGCTCCGCCGCACGCTCGGCGGCGGCACGCTCCCGCTCCACCCGCTCCACCCGCTCACGCTCGGCGCGCTCGCGCTCGACGCGTTCCTGCTCCGCCCGCTCGCGCTCGACGCGTTCCTGCTCCGCCCGCTCGCGCTCGACGCGTTCCCGCTCGGCCCGTTCCTGCTCCGCCTGCTCGGCCCGGTCCCGCTCGGCACGCTCGGCGGCGCCGCGCTCGGCCGGCTCAGCAGCGGCTCGCTCTCGCTCGGCCCGTCCCTGCTCGGCCCGTCCCTGCTCGGCCCGTCCCTGCTCGGTCCGTTCCCGCTCCGTCCCGTCCTTCCGGGCGCGCCCGGCCTCGCCGCGGTCGCGCGTCGCAGGGCCGCGCGACCCGGCGTCACCCGCCCCGCCGTCCTGCGCGTCGGCGCCGGCGTCGTCCTCGTCCGTCGTGCGGCCACGTCGGACGCGGTCCGTCGACGCCGCGGTCGTGCGCCCGCCCGACCGTCCCGGTGCCCGCCCGGCCGCCGCACGACGCCGACGTGCGGCCTCGAGCTCGTCGACGTCCGCACGCGCCCGGCGCCGGGTGGGCGGGGCCGGCTCGGCGTCCTCCCCGTCCGCGGGCGCGTCGACCGGCGCCACCGCCCCGTCGACGTCGACCGGCCCGAAGCCCGTGCTCTGCAGGTCGGCGACGAGCAGCCCGGAGCGCACGGCCTCCGCTGCGTCGGGGTCCGCCATCGCGGCGTGCAGGGTCGCGTGCACGTTCTGGGCGATCGTCGGGCTCAGCGGGTGGCCGGCGTCGCGGGCGGCGGCCTCGGCGCGGCGGCGGACCTCGACGAGGAGCTGGTGCTGCTGGCGGTTCAGGTCGCGCAGGTCGGCCCCGGACAGCGACGCCTGGGCCTCGCGCAGCGCGGCGCCCATCGACAGGAGCTGGTCGACGAGACCGGGGTCGCGGCGCACGAGCAGGTTGACGGCCCAGGCGGCGGCGCTGGGCCGGGGGAGCGCCGAAAGCCGGGTCGCGAGCGCCCGGTCCTTCGCGGCCCGGGCGTCCTTGGCGCGCGCGTTCCGGGCGGCCGTGAAGTCCGCGGGGGCGAGCCCGTACAGCTCGTGCGCGACGTCCCGGAGCTCCACGCGCGCCGCCTCAGAAGGGGTGCAGCAGCCGGCGCAGGAACTGCTGCGTGCGCTCGTGCTGCGGCGCCCGCAGCACCTGCGCCGGGTCGCCGTGCTCGACGATCGTGCCGCCGTCGACGAACGCGACCTCGTGCGCGACCTCGCGGGCGAACTGGAGCTCGTGCGTGACGATGACCATGGTCCAGCCCTCGAGCGCGAGCTCCTTGATGAGCCCGAGCACGTCGCCCACGAGCTCGGGGTCGAGCGCCGACGTCGGCTCGTCGAACAGCAGGAGGCGCGGGCGCAGCGCGAGCGCGCGGACGATGCCGACGCGCTGCTGCTGACCGCCCGAGAGCTCGAACGGGTAGGCGTCGCGCTTCTCGGAGAGCCCGACGCGCTCGAGCAGCCCGAGCGCCTCGCGGGTCACGTCGGCGACCGGGCGCCGCTGCACGACGACGGGTCCCTCGAGCACGTTCTCGAGGACCGTCTTGTGCGGGAAGAGGTTGTAGTGCTGGAACACCATCGCCGAGCAGTCCCGCAGCGTCGCGAGCGCACGCGGCGAGGGCGCGTTCGCGAAGTCGAGCCGGACGTCGTCGCCCACGGTGATGGTCCCGCCGTCGGCGGTCTCGAGGCCGTTGAGGCAGCGCAGCGCGGTCGTCTTGCCCGAGCCCGACGGGCCGATGAGCGCGAGCACGCGTCCGCGCTCCACGGTGAGGTCGACCGACCGGAGCACCGGGTTGTCCCCGAAGCTCTTGCGCAGGCCGCGCACGGTCAGCAGCGGCTCCCCGGCGGGCGCGGGCGGGTGCTCAGTGGGCGACATACCGGTCCAACCTCGTCTCGATCCGGGTCTGCCCGGCCGACAGCGCGAGGCAGATGACCCAGTACACGAGCGCCGCCTCCATGTAGACGAGCATGAACTCCTGGCTGAACGCCGCGATCTCCTGCGCCCGGCGGAACAGCTCGGTGACGAGGGTGAGGGACGCGAGGGAGGTGTCCTTGACCAGGCTGATGAACGTGTTCGACAGCGGCGGCACGGAGACGCGCGCGGCCTGCGGCAGGATGATCCGGCGCAGCGCCAGCCGACGCGACATGCCGATCATGTACGCCGCCTCCCACTGGCCCTTGGGCACCGAGAGGATCGCGGCACGGATCACCTCGGCGGCATAGCCGCCCACGTTGATCGAGAAGGCCGTGATCGCGGCGGGCCAGGGGTCGACGACGATGCCGATCGACGGCAGGCCGTAGAAGACGACGAAGAGCTGCACCAGCAGCGGCGTCCCGCGCACGAGGGAGATGTAGGCGCGCGCGATGCCCGACACCCAGGCGCGCCTGGACAGCCGCATGAGCGCCAGGACCAGCGCGAGCGTGAGCCCGATCGCGAACGACGCCAGCGCCAGCGGGATCGTGCCCACGATGGCCCCGGACACGATGGGCCACAGCGACGACGCGAGCAGCTCCCACTGCTCCTCGCTCACGCCCCGCTCCTCGCGTCAGGTCCGGGCGTCGCCGTCAGCGCGTCACGTCCTCGCCGAAGTACTTCTCCGAGATCTCGGCGAGCGTCCCGTCCTCCGCGAGGGTCGCGAGCGCCTCGTCGATGCGCTCCTTGAGCGCGTCCGCCCCCTTCGGCAGCGCGAACGCGCTCTGCGAGGTCTCCTCGGTCTCGACCGCGACCTCGAGGCCCTCGGCCCCGCCCTCCTGCTGGGCGTCGAGGAACGTGAGCTTGTCGTTGATCGTCGCGTCGACCCGGCCCTGCTGGACGAGCGCGGCGGCCTGCGCCCAGCCCTCGACGGCCTCGATCGTCGCACCCGACTCCTGCGCGAGCGTGTACCAGTTGCTCGTGAGCGACTGCGCGGTCCGCTTCCCCGCGAGGTCGTCGAACGACGCGATGTCGGTGTTGCCCTCGGGCACCACGATGACGCCTGTCGAGACGGTGTACGGCGTCGAGAACGTGTACGCCTCCTCGCGGTCCGGGGTGATCGAGACCTGGTTCGCGATGACGTCGAACCGCCCGGCCTCGAGGCCCGCGAAGATCGCGTCCCACTGCGTCTCCTCGAACTCGACCTCGACGCCCAGCTCCTCGCCGACGGCGCGCGCGACCTCGACGTCGAACCCGGTGAGCTCACCCGCGCCGCCCTCGTGGAACGAGAAGGGCCGGTACGTGCCCTCGGTGCCGACCGTGAGCGTGCCGGAGTCGAGCACCTGCTGGAGCGAGTCGTCCCCGCCACCCGTCGCGGGGCTCGACCCGGAGCCGGCCTCGGGCTCCGCGGAGGAGCACGCGGCGAGGGACAGGGCGACGGCGGAGGTGACTGCGGCGGTCCGGATCAGGGCGTTCATGCGCATGATCCGATTCGACCACACGCGCGCGGCACGCGCCGTGCGTGCCCGCGCGACGCTCACGTGCCGCTCGTCACGTCGCTGCTCGTCGGCTCCGTGAGCGCGGGCGCCGTCGCGTCGGGGCGCGGGACGACGAGCAGCCGGGCCCCGCTCAGATCGACGCGCAGCGTGCGGGCGTCGGCGGCGAACCGCAGCACGACCTCGGTGCAGCCGCGGCAGCGCACGACGAGCGCGGGGGCGTCGGCGTAGACGTCGTGCGCGGCGAGCGCCGCCGTCCCGCCGCAGTGCCCGCACGTCGCGGTGGCGGTCGTCAGGTCGATCGCGAAGAGCTCGCTCAGCGGCCCGGCGGCGGCGTTGCCGTCGAGCCGCCGGTCAGGCGACGTCGGTCCCATCTCCACCTCCGCTGTCCGCGGTCGCGCCGAAGCGCTCCGTCCTGATGTCCGACGCGTCGTGCCCGAGGGTCACGAGCGTGGCGGCGACGTGCTCGACGAACGAGGTCGGTCCGCACACGAGCACGTGCGGCCGGTCGGTGGCGGGCACGGTGTGCGCCGCGAGCAGCGCGGCGTCGATCCGGCCGGTCGGCCCCTCCCACCCGGGCGGCGCGCCGCCCGTGAGCGTCACGGTGACACCGGCACCGGCGGGCGGGCGGTCGAGCTCGGCCCGCCCGACGAGGTCGTCGAGCGTCCGCGCGGAGCACAGCACCCGCACCGGCCCCCGCCGTGCGTCTGCGCCGGTCTCGGCGAGCATCGCGAGGAACGGCACGATCCCCGAGCCGCCGGCGACGAGCTGGACCGGGCGACCGTCGTCGGGCGGCAGCACGAAGTACCGGCCGACCGGGCCGCGGACCTCGAGCAGGTCGCCCGCGCGCAGCTCGTCGGTCAGGTAGGGCGAGACCTCGCCGTCGTCGAGCCGCTCGACGAGGAGCTCGAGGCGGCGCTCACCGTCCCACGCCGTCGCGATCGAGTAGCTGCGCTGCGCTGTGTAGCCGTCGGGCGCGGTGAGCCGGACGTCGAGGTGCTGGCCCGCGAGGTGACCGGGCCAGTCGGCGGCGTCGAGGCGGAGGCGGGACGCGCGCGGCGTCTCGCGCTCGACCCCGAGCACCCGGGCCGCCTGCCAGGTCAGTCGCCCGCGTAGCGCTGCTCGCGCCATGGGTCCCCCCGGTCGTGGTAGCCGAACGTCTCCCAGAACCCCGGCTCGTCCTGCGCCGTGAGGGTGATCCCGCGGAGCCACTTCGCGGACTTCCACAGGTACAGGTGCGGCACGAGCAGCCGCGCGGGGCCACCGTGCTCGGGCGTGAGCGGGGCGCCGCCGTACGTGTCGACGACCCACGCCTTGCCGCCCGTGAGGTCCGCGAGCGGCAGGTTGGTCGTGTACCCGCCGTCGCTGAACGCCACGGCGTGCTCGGCGGTCGTGCGCACGTCCGCGAGGAGCGTGTCGACGGAGAAGCCGGACCACCGCGTGTCGAGCTTGGACCACGACGTGACGCAGTGGATGTCGACCGTGACCTCCTCGCGCGGCAGCGCCTGGAGCTCCGCCCACGTCCAGCGGCGCACCTCGTCGACGAGCCCCTGGACGGTGAGGTCCCAGCGGTCGAGCGGGGTGTGCGGCGTCGGCCCGGCGGACAGCACCGGGAAGGTCGAGCCCGCGTCGTGCTGACCCGGGGGCAGCCGCCCGGGCGTCTCCTGGCGGCGTCGACCGCCGAACCCGCGCGACACGATCGCCATGCGTGCCCTCCCTCGCTCGGGCCGCGTGAGGCGCCGTGGTGCGGAGCCGGCCGGGTCCCGGTGCAGGTCACGGCCGTGCGCCCAGGATGTCAGCGCTCGGCGCCCGGCACCAGGGGTCGGGCACGGCGAGCCGGGGGCACCGGACCGTCGCCCCCGGACCGCCGTCAGGCAGCCGCCTCCTCGCGGACCACGACCAGCGCCTGCCCGGGGCCCACCTGGTCGCCCGGGGTGACGGCGACCTCCACGACGACGCCCGGCGCCGACGCCGTCACGGGCGCCTCCATCTTCATGGCCTCGAGCGCGAGCAGGACCTGCCCGGCTTCGACCCGGTCGCCCGGTGCCACGTCGACCCGGAACACCGTGCCGACGAACGGCGCGTCGACGCTCGCGCACCCGGCCGGGAGCGCGGCCGCGGGCGGGGCGACGGCGAGGGCCGGCTCGGGTCGCGGGTCGAACTCCCCGGCCGCCTCCCACGCGGCCCGCTCGTCCGCGAACGCCGCCGACTGCCGCGCCTGGAACTCCTCGATGGAGCCGGCCTCGTCGCGCAGGAAGCGCTCGTGGTCCGCGAGCACGAACTCGCCCTCGTCGATCCGCACGTCGAGCCGCCCGGCGGCCATGTCGGCGCGCATGTCGAGCAGCTCGTCGGCCTCGACGGGGAACCACCGGATCCGGTCGAAGAACCGCAGCAGCCACGGCGTCCCCGGCTCGAACGGGCCGCGCTGGCGGTGCGTGTCCCAGACCTGCACGGTGCGCCCGACGAACTGGTAGCCGCCCGGGCCCTCCATGCCGTAGATGCACAGGTAGGCGCCGCCGATCCCCACGGCGTTCTGCGGGGTCCAGGTCCGCGCCGGGTTGTACTTCGTGGTGACGAGCCGGTGGCGCGGGTCGAGCGGGGTCGCGACGGGGGCACCGAGGTACACGTCGCCGAGCCCGAGCACGAGGTACTCGGCGTCGAACACGGTGCGGTGCACGTCGTCGACCGAGCCGAGGCCGTTGATCCGGCGGATGAACTCGATGTTCCACGGGCACCACGGGGCGTCGTCGCGCACCCCCGCCATGTACCGCTCGGTCGCCTCGCGCGTCGCCGGGTCGTCCCAGCTGAGCGGGAGGTGCACGGTGCGGGACGGCACGACGAGGTCGCTCGTCGGGGGCAGCCCGTCCTCGGCCTCCTGGACGAGGTCGAGCATCGTGCGCAGCGGCAGCACGTCGGGGTCGAGGTGCACCTGGAGCGAGCGGATCCCGGGCGTGAGGTCGACGACGCCCGCGCGCCCGTCGGCGGAGATGCGCTCCGCGAGCGCGTGCACCCGCAGGCGGGTCGCGAGGTCGAGCTGCATCGGGCCGTACTCGATCAGCAGGTTGTCGTCGCCCGAGCGCCGGTACGTCACCGCGGGGCGGTCCGCCGACGCGTCGAGCCGGCCGAGCACGCCGCCGTCGTGGTGCGCGCGGCGGGTGGGCACGGGCACGCTCAGCGGAGCCTGCCGCAGGGACTCGGCCTGCGGCTCGTCGACGGGCACGAACTCCACGGTGTCGCCCGGCCGCAGCTGCCCGAGCTTCCAGAGCTGACCCACGGCGACCGTCGCGGGGCACGTGAAGCCGCCGAGGCTGGGTCCGTCGGGGCCGAGCAGGATCGGCACGTCGCCCGTGTAGTCGACCGCGCCGACCGCGTACGGGGTGTCGTGGATGTTCGACGGGTGCAGGCCCGCCTCGCCGCCGTCGGGCCGTGCCCACGTCGGCTTCGGACCCACGAGCCGGACGCCGGTGCGCGCCGAGTTGAAGTGCACGGACCAGCGCGCGGCGTAGAACTCGGTCACGTCCCCGGGCGTGAAGAACTCCGGCGCCGCGTGCGGGCCCTCGAGCGCGCCGATCCGCCACGTGTCGGTGAACGCCGGGCGGCCGTCCGCCGGGACGCCGGCGGGTGCGGGCGCCGCGGCGTCGGGTGTCCCGAGCGCGAGCAGGTCGCCGGGCCGGAGCGGACGGCCCGTCGCGCCGCCGATCTCCCCGAGGTCGAACGTCGCCGCCGAGCCGAGCACCTGCGGGACGTCGAGCCCGCCGCGGACCAGCACGTACGCCCGCATCCCGGCGCTCGCGGTGCCGACGTCGAGGACACCGCCCGCGGGCACCTCGACGGGCTCCCACTGCGCCACGGGCTCGCCGTCGAGCGTCACGGGCGTCGGCGCGCCCGCCACGAGCACCGTCGCCGGGGTCGCGAAGCGCAGCGACGGTCCCGTCATCGTGCACTCGAGCCCCGGTGCGCCCTCGGGGTTGCCGAGCGCGCGGTTGCCGAGCCGGAACGACAGGTCGTCCATCGGGCCCGACGGCGGGATGCCGACGTGCCAGTACCCGGTGCGCCCGGGCCAGTCCTGCACGGTCGTGAGCATCCCGGCGCGCAGGACCTCGACGCGCGGCGAGACGTCGCGCACGTGCGCGAGCGTCGCGGTCGTGTGCGTCGCGGCGAGCACGTCGCCGTCGCGGGCGATCGAGCGCAGCAGCCCGACGTTCGTCGCGACGCCGTCGACCCGGGTCGCGGCGAGCGCGTCGCCGAGCGCGGCCCACGCGGCGGAGCGGTCGTCGCCCGCGACCACGACCTTGGCGAGCAGGGGGTCGTAGTGGGTGCTGACCTCGCTGCCCGCCTCGACCCACGTGTCGACGCGCACGCCCTCGGGCGTCCGCACGCACGTGACCGTCCCCGCGCTCGGCAGGTGGTCGTGGTCGGGGTTCTCCGCGTAGACCCGCGCCTCGACGGCGTGACCGCGCGCGACGAGCGGGGTCTCGACCACCGAGATGTCGCCCTGCGCGAGCCGCAGCATCCACGCGACGAGGTCCACCCCGTACACCGCCTCGGTGACCGGGTGCTCGACCTGCAGGCGCGTGTTGACCTCGAGGAACGCGACCTCCTCGCGCTCGGCGTCGTAGACGTACTCGACGGTCCCGGCCGAGCGGTAGGCGACCGACGCGCACAGGTCCCGTGCCGCCGTCGCGATCGTGCTGCGCACGTGGTCGGGGAGCGCCGGCGCCGGGGCCTCCTCGCAGACCTTCTGGTTGCGGCGCTGCAGCGAGCAGTCGCGGTCACCGAGCGTCACGACGGTGCCCAGCCCGTCGCCGAACGCCTGCACCTCCACGTGCCGCGCCGCCGTGATGAGCCGCTCGAGGAAGACCCCGGCGGTCCCGAAGCTTGCCCCCGCGACGCGGCGCACGGCCTCCCAGGCGGCGACGAGGTCGTCGGGCCCGTGGCACGCGCGCATGCCGATCCCGCCGCCACCGGCCGTCGCCTTGAGCATGACCGGCCACCCGATGGTCTCCGCGGCGGCGAGCGCCTCGTCGAGCGTCGCGAGCAGGCCCGTCCCCGCGAGCATCGGGACGCCGACGGCGCCGGCCGCGTCGCGCGCGGTGTGCTTGGACCCGAAGAGCTCCAGGTGCTCGGGGCGGGGGCCGACGAACGCGACGCCGGCGGCCTCGGCGGCGCGCGCGAAGCCCGCGTTCTCCGAGAGGAACCCGTAGCCGGGGTGGATCGCGCCCGCGCCGGTCGCGAGGGCCGCCTCGACGATCCGGTCGCCGCGCAGGTAGCTCTGCGCGGCGGGCGCGGGTCCGAGCAGCACCGCCTCGTCGGCGAGGTGCGTGTGCGCGGCGCCGGCGTCCGCCTCGGAGTACACCGCGACCGTGCGCAGGCCGAGCTCGCGCGCGGTGCGCAGGATGCGGACGGCGATCTCACCGCGGTTCGCGACGAGCAGCGTGTCGAACGTCATGGCTCAGTCCTCGCTCGGGGTCGGGTCCGTCACGACCATGCGGACGGGCGTCGGGTCGAAGCCGTTGCACGGGTTGTTGACCTGCGGGCAGTTGGAGACGACGACGAGCACGTCCTTCTCGGCGCGGAGCGTGAGGCTCAGGCCCGGCGCCGAGATGCCGTCGACGATGCCGAGCGCGCCGTCGGGGTCGACCGGCACGTTCATGTACCAGTTGATGTTCGAGACGAGGTCGCGCTTGCCGAGCCCGTGGCGGCCGCCCTCGGCGAGGAAGTTCTCGACGCACGCGTGCTGGTTCGCGGTGTGGTGGCCGTAGCGCAGCGTGTTCGACTCCTTCGAGCACGCGCCGCCGAGCGTGTCGTGGCGCCCGCAGTCGTCCGCGACGAGCGTCATCATCGGCGCGTGCTCGCAGTCCCGCAGCACGCTGCCCGTCGTCAGGAACACCGAGCCCTGCGCCTGGATCGTGTCCGGTGCGCTGTACCGCAGCGCTGTGTCGTGGGCGTCGAACGCGAGGAAGTCGACCGCCTGGTTGCCGCCGAGGTCGACGATCGTCAGCAGCCGGCCCCGCCGCACGACGGCGGACCACGGGGCGCGCGCCGGGACGACGGCGTCGAGCACGACGGCGCCGACCGCGGCGGGCGGGAGGTCCGCCGCGGGGAGCGGTGCGACGTGCGCGGGTGCGCCGGAGGGCTGGGCGGGGGTCTCGGTCGTGGTCATCGGGCTGCTCCTGCCGTCGGGCGGGCGGTGCGGGTGGCGAGGGACGCGGCGGTGTTGGTCAGCGCACGCCGGCCCTCGGGTGTCGCGTCCCAGCGGGGGTCGGTCGGCGCGGTCGGCTCGCCGCGCCACGCCACGACCTCGAGCGGCGTGCAGGTGAAGCGCTCGCGCGCGTCGAGCGGGTGCGCGGTGTTCGCGACCAGGAGGACCAGCGCGGTCTCGGCCACGAGCGTCACGTGCGCGCCGGCACCGGCCGAGCCGTGGTGGTGCGGGGCGCCGTGCTCGTCGACCCGCACGCCCTGGAAGAAGGAGAGGCTCGGCGGCAGGTCGCGCCGCGTCAGCCCGTGCTTGGCGGCGGCGAGCGCGAAGAGCTCGCGCCCGGCGGGGGAGGGCCCGTGCGCCGCGCCGTCGCCGTACCGGGCCTCGTTGCGCGCCCTGGTGCTCGTCCCGAACAGCGTGTCGTGGTGCCCGGAGGTGTCCTCGACGACGCTCGCGAGCGCCCGGCCCTGGTCCGAGAGCAGCAGGTGCCCGGTGGTCAGGTAGACCTGCCACTGGACCTTGACGGTGTCGGCGACGTTGAGCCGCTCCCACGGCTGCGCGGCGTCGTACGCGAGCAGGTGCGCGCAGGCGTCGCCGTCGAGGTCGGTGAGCCGCACGTGCGTGCCGCGCGCGACCGACAGGTGCGTGTACCCCCCGCCCGCGACCGTCTCGGCCCACACGAGGTCCTCGGGTGCGACGCCCTCCGGTGGCGTCGGCCAGGCGCTCGCGGGCAGGACCGGGCGGGCGCGGACCGCACCGGCGGCGGCGGCCTCCTGCGCGCGGGCGTGCTCCCGTGCTCCCGCGGTCGTGGACGTGCTGGATGCCGTCATGGCGGCCCTCCCGGTGGTTCCTGTCGGCTGACAGGAACACAGTGCGAGGCCCGCGTTCCCCCGCGGTCACCGGCGTGTGTCCGGGGCGTAAACCCTCGTGCCGGGCAGCCGTCAGGCGCGCGGGCGCTCTCCCGACGTGCGCTCGACCCGGGCGAGCCCGTCCTCGTCCCAGCCGAGGACGCGCAGCACCGAGCGCGCGACCGTCGTGACCAGCGCCTCGCTGTCCGGGACGGCGTGCGCGCCGCCGTCGGCGCCGACCGCGGGGTCCTGCCCGGCCCCGACCGTGGCGTCCTGCCCGCCGCTCGGCTCGCGCCCGCGCACGCCGATCACGCTCTCCACGAGCCCGAAGACGACGTCGGTGAGCACATCGAGCGGCCCCAGCGCCGCGCCCGGTGCGGCCGCCTGCTCGACGAGCGTCCCGTACGCGTCGCGCAGGCGCGTGCGCTGCGCCCGGAAGTCGGCGAAGCGCTCCGCCCGGACCTCGGGCAGCAGGTACAGCGCGCCGACGTTGGCCGGCGCGTCGAGCAGCAGGCGGCAGTCGACCGTCACGAGCTCGTGCAGCCGGACCGCCGGGTCGCCGTCGTCCGCGAGCAGGCGCTCCGCGGCGTCGAGCGACGGGGCCACCGTCCGGCTCAGGAGCTCCGCGAGGATGTCGGCCTTGCTGGCGAAGTGGTAGTAGAGCGACGCCTGCCGGATCCCGACGGCCGCGGCGATCGCGCGGGTCGACGTCGCGTCGTAGCCGCAGTCGACGAACAGCTGGGCGGCCGCGCGCAGGATCTGCTCGGGGGCGGGGAGGTCGGGGTGGGCCGAGACGCCGACGCGGGGGCGGCCCTTGGCCGGTGCGGGTGCCACGGTCGCCATGCTAGGTGCAGCCGCGAGGCGCCCCGGCGGCTGCGGCGGCGGCCGCCTGCGCCACAGCCGGGCCGGTGGTGCCGGTGAGGGCGTTAACACGCTTGTTTCGTGGCGGCAGCACCGCCGACACGGCTCGGGTGGTCAATGTTCCTGTCACTTGACAGGCACACGTCCCCCGGAGGACCCATGATCATCGCCGGTGTCGGCCTCAGCGTCCTCGCAGTCGTCCTCGTCGGGATCGTCGTCGCCCGCAAGGTCGACGGCGACAGCGCCAACTACCTCGTCGCCGGCCGCCGCCTCGGCACGCCGCTCGTCGCCGCGTCGCTCATGGCGGCCGCCGTCGACTCCAACGCGACGGTCGGCAACACCGACCTCACCGCCTCGTTCGGCTTCTGGTCCGGGGCGTCGCTCGCCCTCGGCCTCGCGATCTGCCTGCTCCTCACCGGGCTCTTCCTCGCCCGGCCGATGAACCGCATGGGCCTGTTCACGCTGGCCGACTTCTACCGGCTCCGATACGGGCGCGGCGTCGAGGTCGCGTCCTCGGTGCTGATGATCTTCGCGTTCGCGATCCTCATGGCCGGCAACCTCGTCGCGTGCGGGTACCTGCTCGAGCGGTTCCTCGGGCTCGACTACACGCTCGGGGTGCTCCTCGCCGTCGCGCTCGTGCTCGTGTACACGGTCGGCGGCGGCATGTTCTCCGACGCGTACACCGCCGCGATCCAGATCGCGATCACCGTGGTCGCGACGGTCGCGCTGCTGTGGTGGGTCGGCGCGACGATCGGCTTCGAGATCGCCGAGGGCATGGGGCCGTTCGACCTCGGCCAGCTCACCTCGACCGACCAGGGCGCGCCGATCAACTGGGCGACGCTCGTCGCGCTCGGCATCGGCGACATCGTCGCGATCGACTTCATGCAGCGGATCTTCTCGGCGAAGAGCCCCGACGTCGCCCGCCGCGCGTGCCTCACCGGGGCCGCGGGGACCGCCGTCGTCGGCGTCGCGTACGCGCTCGTCGCCCTGAGCGCCGCGTCGGTGCTCGGCCTGTCGATGGACGACGGCCCGGTGCTCTTCCAGCTGCTCGACGACCACGCGCCGACCGGCCTGACGATCCTCGTGCTCTCGGGGATCGTCGCGGCGTCGTTCTCCACCGCGTCCGGCGCGATCCTCGCGACCTCCGCGGTCGCCGTGCGCAACATCCTCGGTGTCCGCCGCGTGGTCGACGCCGGTCCCGACCCGCTGCTGCGCTGGACCCGCGTCGCGATGGTCCCGGTCGTCGTCGCCGGGGTGCTCGTCGCGCTGCAGGTCGCGCAGACCGGCATCCTGCTCACGCTCGCCTTCGACCTGATGCTCGCGGGGCTCGTCGTGCCGTTCCTGCTCGGGATGTTCTGGAAGCGCGGCGGCACGCGGGCGGCGGTCGCGGCGCTCGCCGTCGGCCTCACGGTGCGCCTCACGCTGTTCGTGCTGACGCCGACGATGTACGGCGTGCCGAACGACGTGCTGCACGTGCCGAACTCGCTCGTCGACGCCTCGTTCGACGGGTGGCCGACGTTCTACGGGGCCGCCGCGTCGCTCCTCGCCTACGTCCTCGCGGCGCTCGTCTGGCCGCGGACCGCGACCGAGGAGGCGTGGGCGGTCGCGGACGGCCTGCCGTCCGAGGCGGGTACCGGCGCCACGGCGGAGGTGGACGCCGAGCCCGCACGCGAGGCGTCGGCTCCCGTCACCGCCTGAGCGCGCAGCCGCGCCGGCGCGGTGCCGGCACGGCTCGCATCCGGGTCCGGCCGCCCGCTTCCACACCGGTCCTCCGTCCGCTCCCGACGCGACGACGGGCGGGTCGGCACCTCCCGGTGCCGGCCCGCCCGTCCTTCAGGTGCTCACGTCAGCCCGCGGGACCTGTCCCGTCGCGAGGGCCCGTGAGGCTCAGGGTGACCTCGCGCCTCAGGAGGCGATGCAGGTCACGCGCGGCCAGGTCCAGTCGCCGCCGTGCATCACGGTGAAGCCGAAGCTCGTGGTCTGACCCGCCGCGAGCGTGCCGTTGCCGGCCGGTCGCATGGTCATGACCTTGCCCGAGCTGTCCCAGCTGGGTGTACCGCTCCAGGTCGAGGTGATGCGCTGTGCCTGGCTGACCGTCACGGTCGACGTCCAGCCCGTGATCGCGCTGTTCGCCCGGATGGTGACGACCCCGTTGAAGCGGTCGCCCCACTTCTGGCCCTCCGAGTACGTCGCGGTGCAGCTGCCCGTGCCCGTGACCGGGGGAGTGGTCGTGGTGGGCGTGGGCTGCGGCGTCGTGGGGTTCGGCGTCGGGTCCGGCGTCGTGGTGCCGCCCGCGTTGAGCGCGTTGAGCGTCGAGGTGTAGGCGGCCTTCTTGTTGCCCGAGCCGTCGAACAGCAGCGGGGTCCCGCTGGCGCGCCAGGAGTCGGTGTCCCGGACGCCCCAGACGGTCACGCCGGTGCAGCGCGCGACCGAGAGGCAGGCCTGGTGCACGCCCGCGTACTGCTGGGCCTGCGAGCTGCCCGAGCCCTCGATGTCGAGCTCGGTGATCTGGACGTCGACGCCGAGCGCGGCGAAGTTGCGCAGGGTCACGTCGTAGTTCGACGGGACCGGGTTGCCCGAGTTGAAGTGCGCCTGGAAGCCGACGCAGTCGATCGGGACGCCACGCGCCTTGAAGTCACGGACCATGGTGTAGACGCCCTGCGTCTTGGCGTGGCTCCAGTTGTCGGTGTTGTAGTCGTTGTAGCAGAGCTTGGCGGCGGGGTCGGCGGCCCGGGCGGCGCGGAACGCTGCCTCGATCCAGTCGTTGCCCGTGCGCTGCAGGTTCGAGTCACGGCGCGCGCCCGACGAGCCGTCGGCGAAGGCCTCGTTGACGACGTCCCAGGCGTAGATCTTGCCCTTGTAGTGGGTCGCGACCTGGGTGACGTGGTTGAGCATCGCGTTGCGCAGCTGGGTGCCGGACATGTTCTGCATCCAGCCCGGCTGCTGGGAGTGCCACGCCAGGGCGTGCCCGCGGACCCGCTTGCCGTTCTGCAGCGCCCAGTTCACGATCCGGTCGCCGCTCGCGTAGCTGAACTGGTTCTGCGACGGCTCCGTCGCGTCCATCTTCATCTCGTTCTCGGCCGTGATCATGTTGAACTCACGGTTCGCGATGGTCGTGTAGGTCGAGTCGCTGAGCCTGTTCGCCGCGATCGCGGTGCCGTAGTAGCGCCCGCTCTCGGCGGCGGCGGCCTGCAGCGTGCTGCCGGCTCCCTGGGCGGGGAGCGTGGCGCCCGCGAGGGTCACGGCGAGCGCGGCGACGAGGACGGCTCCCGTCCGGCGGCGGTGGGTCGAGCTCGGGGGGCGGAGCCCTGATCGGTTCATCGATTCCTCCATCTGTACCGCCGGGGACGACGATGACCCCGGCGGGGACGACAGAGTTGTGCACGCTCACAATTCCCGTCAATAGCCGCGAAAGTTGCGACAACGAGGTCAATAGGCGCGCGCAGGACGGTGGGAGCCTTCTCAGGGTCTGTGACCTGCGCAGTTACCTGACCTGCGGAAAGAGTCGCCTAAACGATTTTTGTCGCGAACTCCTGCGCTACGAAACTGTCGCAACGCAACGCGGCCTGCGGTTCGGTCGTCGGACGACGTGCTGTGCCGGGCGCGGCGGGTGCGCCCGGTGGGACCGGTCGGACCGTCAGAGCGACCCGTCGCCCGGCTCCGACCGGCCGGCCGCCTGCACGGCCGCGTCGACCACGTCGTCGCCGCTCACGAGCTCGAGCACGAGCCCGATCGTCGACGCCTCGTCGAGCAGCGACAGCAGGACCGCGGCGACGTCGTCGCGCGGGACCGAGCCGCGGCCGACCCTCGGCTCGAGCCGCACCCGGCCCGTCCCGGGGTCGTCGGTGAGCCCGCCGGGGCGCAGCACGGTCCAGTCGAGCGGACGGCGACGCACCTCGTCCTCGGCCGCGGCCTTCGCGCGCAGGTAGGCGGCGAAGACCTCGTCCTCCACGGCGTCCGCCTCGTCGACGCCCATCGACGACACGAGCACGTACCGGCGTACGCCCGCGAGCACCGCGGCGTCCGCGAGCAGCACCGCGCCACCGCGATCCATCGAGTCCTTCCGGGCCGACCCGCTGCCCGGACCGGCGCCCGCCGCGAAGACGACCGCGTCGGCTCCCGCGAGGTGCGCCGCGAGCTCCTCGACGCCCGCGCGCTCCAGGTCGAGCACCACGGGCACGGCGCCGTCGGCGCTCACGTCCGCTGTGTGGTCGGGGTTGCGGACGAGCGCGACGGGCTCGTCCCCGCGGGCGGACAGCAGACGGGACAGGCGGCGGGCGATCTGGCCGTGGCCACCCGCGATGACGGTGCGCATCCCGCCACGCTATGCCGGGCCTGCCTGCCGTGCGCGGCGGTGGTCCGCCGGTGCGGCACGATGGTGCAGGTGGACCCCGAGCCAGCCGCACCCGTCGAGCCTCTCTCCCTGCGGGCCGACTGCGCGCGGTGCGCCGGCCTGTGCTGCGTCGTCCCGGCGTTCGTCGCGTCGTCGGACTTCGCGTTCACCAAGCCCGCCGCGACCCCCTGCCTGCACCTGCAGCCGGACGCGCGCTGCGGCATCCACGCCCAGCTGCGCGAGCGCGGCTTCCCGGGGTGCACCGTGTACGACTGCTTCGGTGCCGGCCAGGACGTCGTCCAGCTGACCTACAGCGGCCGGGACTGGCGGTCCGCCCCGGCAGTCGCCGAGGAGATGTTCGCGGTGTTCCCCGTCGCGCGGCAGCTCCACGAGCTGCTCTTCTACCTCACGGCGGCGCTCGCCCTCCCCGGCGCCGCTCCCGTGCACGCCGAGCTCGCCCGCCACCTCGCCGAGACCGAGCGGCTCGCGCGGTCCGAGGCGCCGGTGCTGCGGCTCCTCGACGTCGGGCCGCACCGCGACGCCGTCGCCGCGACGCTGCGCCGGGCGAGCGCGCTCGTGCGC
>NZ_JBFTER010000050.1:0-34170 GCF_047229345.1 Cellulomonas jepli
ACGGCATACGAGTTCAAGGTGACGGTCTCGTGGGCTCGGAGATGTGTATCAGAGCCAGTTGCTGGGGCTGAGGGCCCGGGGCGTGCTGCGGCGCGGGCGGGGCGTGCTCGGCGCCGGCCGGCCGCGGTGCGGCGTCTGCGGGCCGGTCGAGCGGCGCCTGCGACGGCGCGCCGTGCGGACCGTCCGCGGCCGGCCGCGGCTCGGTGGGGTGTGCCTCGGTCACGATCGGTGAACCTCGCTCTCCAGCTCGTCGAGCCTCCGCGCCAGCTGCGTCAGCCCGGCGTCGTCCTTCGGGGGTGGTCCGTACAGCAGACCCGCGACCTCGTCGGCTGCCCGGCCGGTGGCCTGGGCGAGCGCGTCGATCACGGCGTGCGCGCCGGCGGACCGGGGCAGGCCCAGCCGGTGCGCGCAGCGTGCGGCCGACCCGGCCCGCAGCGCCGCCGCGGCGTGCCCGTACGAGCGTGCCCGACGGTACAGGCGCGCACGTCCGCGCGTGGTCTCCGCCGCGCGCACCGTCACGGGGAGCGGCTCGGTGACGACCCGGCCGAGCCGTCGCCCGCGCCACAGCGCCGTCACGGCGGCCACGACCAGCAGCTGCAGCGCGAGCACCTGGGTGACGGGCGGCAGCAGGTCGCCGACCCCGGGCCCGGCGGGCTCGGCGTCGTCGCCGAAGTCGTCGATCGACGGCACGTACCAGACGAGCTGCTCGTGCCGGCCCAGCGTGCGCAGGGCGAGCGCTGCGTGGCCCTCGTCCGCCACCTCGTCGTTGCGCAGGAACCCGCCGTCGGCGAACGCGGTGACCCGGCGCTCGCCCTCGACCACGAGGTACGCGCCCGAGTCGACCTCGTCCGGGGTCGCGGGGAAGCACGTCACGGCCTCGGGGGACAGCGCGGTGAAGCCGGGCCCGCCGGACCGGTACGCCTCGGCGGCGACGGCCGTCGGGTCCTCGCAGCGGGGCAGCCGGGTCGTCGGCGCGCCGTCGTCGGCCCCCGACCAGCTGCGGGTCGCGGCGGTCGTGACCTCGTCGAGCAGCCCCGTCGGGTCGAGCAGGACGAGGTCGGCGCCGGTCCCGGCGAGGTCCTCGAGCTGCGACGGCCCGAGCAGCGCGTCGGCGGTGACGAGGAGCGTCGTGCCCGCACCGGCGGCGGCGACCGCCTCCGACGTCCTGCGGACGTACGTGACCTCGACGCCCCGGTCGCCGAGCACCTGCGCGACCGCCCGGGCGCCGTCGGGCGCCGCGTTGTCGGGCGCGAGCGCGACGGTCGAGGTGCGGGGCTCGGGCAGCGCGGCGAGCAGCCCCACCAGCACGAGCAGCGCGAGCAGGGCGAGCGGGAAGCGCCAGCGCCGCCACCGCGAGCCGGCGCGCGACCGCGCGGTGGACCCGTCGCCGGTGATCGTCACCGGGCCGCTGCCGGCCGACGCGCCGGCGGGGGCGCCGGTCGGTGCAGGGGAGACGGCCGGGCCGGGCGCGCCACCCGGTGCGGTGACGGGCGCCTCGGCGCTCATCGGTCCCCTCCGCCGGGTGCGCCGTCACCGTCGGACCCGGCGGGCGTCCGGACGTCACCCGCCGGCGCGAGGACCGGGGTGCGGTCCGTACCGGCGGCGTCGGCCGGCGTCCCGAGCGGCCGCTCGGCGGCGACGGCGGCGTCGACCTCACGCAGCCGCGCGTCGTCGGCGGGGCCCGCGGGCTGGTCGCCGTAGACGACGTCGTCGAACAGGCGCCCGGCGTCGCGCAGCGCGGTGGCCGACGACGGCAGCCGGTACGCCGCCGCCTCGACGGCCTCGTGCGCGGTGCGGCCGGGCCGTTCGTCGAGCACGGTGCGCTCCTCGAGCGAGCGCACGACGGCGCGGAACCGCTCGGCGACCGCCGCGTGCCAGTCCTCACGGGCCGCGGCGGCGTCGGCGGCGGCGCGGAGCTGCGCGGCCGTGCGCGTGTCGTCGCCGCCGAGCACGACCCCACCGCCACCCGGCCGGCGGGTGCGGCGCACGGGTCCCGCGACCCAGAGCGCGACACCGGCCACGACCGCGAGCAGCACCACGACGACGAGCGCCGCGGTCCGGCCGTCGAGGCCGAGCGCGGGCACGTCGTCGAACAGGCTGCCGACCCAGTCGAGGATCCGCTCGAGCAGGCTCGGGCTGTCGTCGTACACGGGCTCGAGCAGCTCGCGCTCGAGCAGGCGACGTGCCTCGTCCGCGCCGGGCTCGACGGGGACGTCGCCGGCGCGGCTCGCGCCGAGGGCGCCGGCGTGCGCGTGCACGAGGGCGAGCAGCGTCACGCGACCCGCTCGTCGGCCGCGCGGGCGAGCTCGACGTCGAGCCCCTCGCGGCGCATCCGCACGTCGATGTACAGCAGCGCGACGACGGCCGCCGAGAACACCGTGGTGAGCGTGAGCGCGACGATCTGCGCGATCGAGCTGACCGCGATCGACGCGAACGACGTCATCATCGGGTCGTCGAACAGGACCATCGCCGCCGTGACCGCCGGGACCGCGATGGTCTGGCTGATGATCTGCACGATGATGTTGACCAGCAGGTAGATGCCGAGCAGACGCCAGAAGCTGCCGCGCGTGAGCCGCCACGCGCGCGCGACGGTGGGACCGAAACGCCCGCCCTCGAGCATGAGCGCGGGCGGCACGAGCAGGGTGCGGACCGTGAGCCAGAACCCCGCGAGCACGAGCGCGAGCCCGCCGGCGAGCGCGACGACGGCGACGGCCCACCAGACCTCGTTCGCGGCGAGCGCGGCGACCGCCCCGGCGTACGCGGCGACGACGACGACCCAGACGACGCCCACGAGCAGGCTGAAGCCCACCACCGACCAGATGCGGCCACGGGCGAGCCGCACGACCTCGCCCATGCTCACGGTCTGGCCGATCACCGAGCGGCTGACCGAGACGATGAGGAGGCCGGTGAGGATCGTCGTGGCGAGCGCGAGGAACGGCGTGGTCAGCAGCGCCGCGAGCACCGAGCCCATCTGGTCGCGCATCCCCAGCGTCCCGTCGGGGTCGATCGTGCTGGTCACGTCGCCGAGCGCACCCGCGAGGATGCCCGTGAGGTACCAGGTGACCGCCGACATGAGGGCGACGACGACCGTCACGACGAGGACCGTGAGCCCGAACATGACGCGCGGGTTGGCGCGGACCGCGCGGAACGCGCCGTCGAGCACCTCCCCGAGACCCAGGGGGCGCAGCGGCACGATCCCGGGCTGGAGCGCCGCCGGTGGCAGCGGCGGTGCGCCGTAGCCGGGAGCGCCGTAGCCGCCCGGCTGCCCGTACCCGGGCTGCTGGCCGTAGCCGCCCGGCTGGCCGTACCCCGGCTGCTGCCCGTAGCCGCCCGGCTGCCCCGGAGCGGGAGGGACGCCCGCGCCCGCGGGATAGCCGCCCGGCGGGACCGGCCCCGGCGGCGTCGGCTGCGCGTACCCCGGCACGGGGCCCCACCCGGACGCGCCCGGAGCGGGGCTGCCCGGCGGCGTGGGGGGAGGCGGCACGGGAGCCCCTGGTGCGGGCTGGCCCGGTGCGTCCTCGTGCGGGGTCGTCATCGCGTCTCGCTCCCTGTTCTGCGCAGGCACCGGTGCGGCGCTCGTGCCGCGCCGTGCCGGCTCATCGTGCCACGGCAGGGCGCGCGCGTGGCGCAGCACCCTCGCGACGGCGCGCACGGGTGACGCCGCACCGGACATGGCCCGCACGCCCGGCGCACGGTGCGATCATGTGCGCATGAAGGGTCGTGTGCTGGTGGTCGACGACGACACCGCTCTCGCAGAGATGATCGGCATCGTGCTCCGCTCCGAGGGGCTCGAGCCGGTGTTCTGCGCGGACGGGGACGACGCGCTCGCGGTGTTCCGCGCGTCGCAGCCCGACCTCGTGCTGCTCGACCTGATGCTGCCCGGCAAGGACGGCACCGAGGTGTGCCGGCTCATCCGGTCCGAGTCGGGCGTCCCGATCGTCATGCTGACCGCGAAGGCGGACACCGTCGACGTGGTGCTGGGCCTCGAGTCCGGCGCGGACGACTACATCTCGAAGCCGTTCAAGCCCAAGGAGCTCATCGCCCGGGTCCGGGCACGGCTGCGGCGCAGCGACGAGCCCGCACCCGAGCACCTCGCGATCGGGGACCTGACGATCGACGTCACGGGTCACCGCGTGACGCGCGACGGGGAGCAGATCTCGCTCACGCCGCTCGAGTTCGACCTGCTCGTCGCGCTCGCGCGCAAGCCGTGGCAGGTGTTCACGCGCGAGGTGCTGCTCGAGCGCGTGTGGGGCTACCGGCACGCCGCCGACACCCGCCTGGTCAACGTCCACGTGCAGCGGCTGCGCTCGAAGATCGAGGCGGACCCCGAGCGGCCGGAGATCGTCGTGACGGTGCGCGGCGTGGGCTACAAGGCGGGCACGACCCCGCAGTGAACGCCTTCCGGGCCCGCCGGGCGCTGCGGCTCGCGCGGCTGCGGCTGACCCGGCGCGAGCGGGCGCTGGCGGGGGCGTGGCGCGAGTCGCTCCAGGTGCGCGTCGTCGTCACGACGCTCGCGATCGGCCTGGTCGCGCTCGCCGGTCTCGGGGCCTACCTGTCCGACCGCATCCAGGACGGGCTGTTCGCGCAGCGCATGGAGCAGATCCTGCGCGAGAGCGCGCGCGGCGCGCAGCAGGCGCAGGGCTCGTTCACCGGGTCGACCGCGTCGACCGGGTCCGAGGTCCAGCAGCTCCTCATCGACGTCGCCGAGGTGCTGAGCACGGGCGGCTCGGAGCAGCGCGAGGTGTTCCTCCTGCGGGCCCCCGGGCAGGCGGCCGCGTCGCAGCTCGTGTCCTCGCGCGCGACCGACGCCGAGCTCGTCGACCTCATCTCGCCCGAGCTGCGCGAGGCGACCGCGAGCGGCGAGGGACAACGCTGGCAGTCGGTCGCGTGGCCGCAGGGGAGCACCGGCACCGACGGCGCGCCCGCGCGCGAGGTCCCCGCGGTCGTCGTGGGCGAGACGGTGACGCTCCCCGTCGTGGGGGTCCACGAGCTGTACTTCCTCTACAGCCTGGAGGCGGAGCAGGAGCAGCTCGAGTTCCTCCAGCGGGTGCTCGGGGTCGGTGCGCTCGCGCTCACGGTGCTGCTGGGCTCGATGACGTGGGTCGTCACGCGGCAGGTCGTGCGCCCCGTGCGGATCGCCGCGCAGGTCGCCGAGCGGCTCGCGGACGGGCACCTCGACGAGCGCATGCCGGTGCGCGGGGAGGACGAGATCGCGTCCCTCGGGCGCTCGTTCAACGAGATGGCGGTGAGCCTGCAGGACCAGATCAACCGGCTCGAGGCGCTCGGGGCGCTGCAGCGCCGCTTCGTCTCCGACGTCTCGCACGAGCTGCGCACGCCCCTGACGACGATCCGGATGGCCGGGGAGGTGCTGCACGGCGCCCGGCACGACTTCGAGCCCTCCGCCAAGCGCTCCGCCGAGCTGCTGCAGACCCAGCTCGACCGCTTCGAGGACCTGCTCGTCGACCTGCTCGAGATCAGCCGCTTCGACGCCGGCGCGGCGGTGCTGGACGCCGAGCGGCGCGACGTGCGCGACGCGGTCAACGCCGTGGTCGACCAGGCCGTGCAGCTCGCCGAGGTCCGCGCGACGTGGCTGAGCGTCGAGCTGCCCGCCGAGCCGGTGGTCGCGGACGTCGACCCCCGCCGCGTCGAGCGGATCCTGCGCAACCTCGTCGTGAACGCGATCGAGCACGCCGACGGCTCGCCGGTCGAGGTGACGCTCGCCGGGGACCCCCAGGCGGTCGCGGTCACGGTGCGCGACCACGGCGTCGGGATGACGCGCGAGGTCGCCGAGCACGTCTTCGACCGGTTCTGGCGGGCCGACCCGGCGCGGGCCCGCACGATCGGCGGCAGCGGGCTCGGCCTGGCGATCTCGCTCGAGGACGCCCACCTGCACGGCGGCTGGCTCGAGGCCTGGGGACGGCCGGGCGGGGGTGCGGTCTTCCGGCTGACGCTGCCCCGGCGCGCGGGGATCCGGCTCGTCTCGTCGCCGCTGCCGCTCGAGCCCGAGGACGCGCCGGAGGACCTGCCGCGCGAGCACCGGCACGGCGTCGACCCGGCGGCCCTGCCCGAGCTCACCGACCTGCACCCCGACGCCGACCACGAGCACGAGCACGAGACCGACCGTCTGGAGACGCGATGAGCGCGACGTCCCGCCCGACGCCCCGCCGCGCGGGACGCGCCGTGGCCCGTGCGGCGGCCCGGACGCCGCGCCGCCGGACCGTCGCGTCCGCGCTGGTGCTCGTCCTGCCCGTGCTCTGGGTGCTGTCCGCGTGCGTCGCGATGCCGACCTCCGGCGGGGTCGAGGTCGGCGACGTCGAGGTCACCGACGCCGGCCCCGCCGTGGTGCCGCTCGCGGACCGTCCCGCGCCCGACGCCGACCCCCAGGCGATCGTCGTGGGCTTCCTCAAGGCGAGCCAGGCCGGTTTCAGCCGCGACCCGCGCCGCGGCGGCGACTTCGGGGCCGCCCGCGAGTACCTGGCCGGAGACGCGCGCGCGTCGTGGCGACCGCGCGAGAGCGTGGTGCTGTACCCGACGTCCAGCAGCCCGACGTTCACGGTCGTCAACGAGACCCAGGTCCAGGTCACGCTGAGCGTCGCGGCGCGCATCGACGCCGACGGCCGCTACGCCGAGGCGGCGCCCGACGCCGAGGAGTCGTTCACGTTCGACCTCGTGCGGGACAGCTCGGACCAGTGGCGCATCGCCGGGCTCGAGGACGGGGTCGTGCTCGACGAGTCGAACTTCGAGAACCTGTTCGGCTCGGCGAGCCTGTACTTCCTGACCCCCGACGACGCCTCCCTCGTGCCCGAGACGCGGTGGTTCCCGCTGCGGAACATCGCGACGTCGATCGTCCGCGAGCTGCTCGAGGGCCCCTCGCCGTGGCTGCGCGACTCGGTCCGCTCGGCCATCCCGGAGGGGGTCGAGCTCACGCCGGAGACCGTCCCGGTCGACGAGACCGACAGCACCGCGTCCGTCGGCCTGACGGAGGCGGCTGCGCTCACGGACTCCGCGGAGCGGGCCCGGATGATCGCCCAGATCGAGGCGTCGCTCGCGATCCCCGGGGTGCGCGCGGTCGAGGTCACGGCGGGCGGGGTCCCGCTCACGGCGTCGGCCGCCGAGGTGGGCCGGGGGGTCGACTCCGACGGGGTGCTCGAGGTCGTCTCGGAGGACAAGGTCGTGCAGCTCAAGAACGGCGAGCTCCTGCCGCTGCCCGCGGCGCCGGATTTCTCGGCCCGCGGCGTGCACGACGTGGCGCGCAACGAGCGCGGCAACGTGCGCGTGGCGCTGTCGGACGCGGGCGACCTCGTGCGGCTCGGGGTCGGCGACGAGCCCCCGGCGACGATCCTGGGCGGCCCCGGCCTGCTGGCGCCGTCGGTCGACCGCCTCGGGTGGACGTGGACGGGCCGCTCCGGTCCGGCAGGTCTGCTGACCGCGGTGCGCGCGGACGGCCAGCTCGCCGACGTCAGCGTGCCGTGGCTGGCCGGTCGCAGCGTCACGGCGGTCCGCGTCGCGCGCGACGGTGCTCGGGTCGCGGTGCTCTCGACCGGCACGGACGGGCTCGCGCTCGACGTGGCCGGTGTCGTGCGGGACGCCTCGGGCGGCCCGCTGCAGCTGGGTGAGCCGCTCGGCACGGGGGCGACGCTCGTCGACGCGTCGGAGCTCGTCTGGGTCGACGACGCGACGCTCGGCGTGCTCGGGCGCTCGGGGGTCGCCACGAGCGGCGCGTACCACCTCGTCCCGCTGTCCGGTCGGACGCGCATGCTCCCGGCGCTCGAGGACGCGGTCGCGATCGCGGGCGGCAAGGGGCAGCGCTCGCTGTACGTGGCGACGTCCGACGCGCGGCTGTTCTGGCTCCCGGGCGTGAACGCGAGCTGGACCGAGGTCGCCACCGGGGTGCGGGACCCGTACTTCCCGGGCTGATACCGGCGACGCACCCCCAGCCCGTCCGGACCTCGGCTCCGCACGCCGCCGGGAGGCGCGCCCGTCGCCCGCCGCGGTCCGGTGCCAGGGTCGAGGCATGCGGGCGGACGAGGACGGGTCGGGCGTGCGGCGGTGCTGGGCCGACCTGGTCGGGCTCGTGCTCCCCGTGACGTGCGGGGGGTGCGAGGCCCTCGACGTCGCGCTCTGCGACGACTGCGCGTCCCGGCTGCTCGGCCGGCCCGCGCGCTGCGAGCAGGGCGCCGGGCGGCTCGACCGGCTCGACGGCCGCGGCCCGCTGCCGGTCTGGGCGACCACGCCCTACACCGGGCCGGTCCGCGAGCTCGTCGTCGCGTGGAAGGACCGGGGCCGGGCGGACCTGACCCCGGCGCTCGAGGCGGCCGCGATGCGGGCCGGGCGCGCGCTGGGCCCGGAGCTCGGACCCGCGCTCGACGTGCTGCCGCGCGCCCCGGGGTCTCGGGGCCGCCCGACGCTGCTCGTCGTGCCCGCCCCCTCGACGCGAGCCGCCCGCCGACGCCGGGGCGAGGACCTCGTCGGACGCCTCGCCCGCGCCGTCGCGTCCGGGCTCACGGTCGCCGGTGTCCCGGCCGGCGCACGGGCGTGCCTCGGGCGACGCGGGGGCGGACGTGACCAGGTCGGGCTCTCGGGTCGGGCGCGCGGTCGCAACCTCGCCGGTCAGGTCACCGCCCGCGGGGTTCCGGGCGCTCTCGCGGGCGTCCCCGTGCTGCTCGTCGACGACGTCCTGACCACCGGCGCGACGTTCGCGGCGTGCGAGGACGCGCTACTCGACGCGGGCGCCGCGGTGCTCGCCGGCTGGGCCCTCGCGGCGACGCCACCACCCGGACGGAGCAGTGAGGCGATTGGTCGTCCGGACGCGGCGGGACTAGCGTGAGGGAACGAACCGACAGCACCGGAGACGGCGCGACCGGCGGACGAGACCTGTCCGCCCGCCCGCACCCGATGCAGGAGGAGGTGGTGCCCGTCGTCCGGCCCTCAGGGGCACACGTGCACGTCACCGGGCGGTCAGCCGCCCCCCTCGTCCTCCAGGAGGATCACATGGACATCGTGGTCGCAGGTCGTCACACCGAGGTTCCGGAGAAGTTCCGCCGGCACGCCGAGGAGAAGCTGACGAAGCTCGCGCAGCTCGCGCCCCAGGCCCAGCGCATCGACGTCGAGGTCTCGCACGAGCGCAACCCCCGGCAGGCGGGTGTCGCGGAGCGCGTCGAGCTCACGGTCGTCGACAAGGGACCCGTGATCCGCGCCGAGGCCTGCGCCGACGACCGGTACGCCGCGCTGGACCTCGCGATCGCGAAGCTCCAGGAGCGCCTGCGCCGCTCGCGCGACCGGCGCAAGGACCACCGCAACCACACCCCCCTCACGCCCGTCGACGTGCGCCCGCCCGTGGTGTCCGACGAGCCCCCCGCGCCCGCCCCCGCACCCGGCGAGGCGGTCGAGACGACCCTCGGCGACTCGCCGGTCGTCATCCGCGAGAAGGTGCACACCGCGCAGCCCATGACGATCGACGACGCCCTCTACGAGATGGAGCTCGTCGGTCACGACTTCTTCCTGTTCATCGACGTCGAGACGGCGCAGCCCTCGGTCGCCTACCGGCGGCGCGGCTGGAGCTACGGCGTGATCAAGCTCGACACCCCCGTGGCGACGCTGAGCCCCAAGCCCGTCGAGGCGACGGCCGCCGTCGGCTGAGCCGGGCGGCGCCGGCGCGCGAGGGAGCGCGCCGTGAGTGTCGGAGCGGGGCGGCAGGATGGGCCGGTGCCCACCTCCCGCCCCGCTCCGCGTCCGGACGCCGAGCCCGGGCTCCCGGCGCCCGGCCCCGCGTCCGAGGTCCTCTCGCTGTCGCAGGCGCGGCGCATCGCCCTGCGCGCCCAGGGCCTCGACCGGCCGCGCGTCGACCGGCGCGGCGCCGTGACGATGCGTCACCTGCAGGGCGTCGTCGACCGGCTCGGCCTGCTCCAGATCGACTCGGTCAACGTGCTGGCCCGCGCGCACCTCATGCCGACGTACTCGCGGGTCGGCCCGTACGACCCCGCGCTGCTCGACCGGGCCGCCGGCCGCGCGCCCCGCCGCCTCGTCGAGGCGTGGGCGCACGAGGCGTCGTTCGTGCCGCCCGAGACGTACCGGCTGCTCGGCTGGCGGCGGCGCGGCTACCTGACCTACGCGTGGGGCACGATCCGCGACGTCCCCCTCCAGCACGCCGACGTGGTCCGCGAGATCCGCGACCTGATCGCCGGGTCCGGCCCGATGACGGCGAGCCAGGTGCACGCGCTGTACGAGCACGAGCACCCGGCCGACCGCACGGAGTGGGGCTGGAACTGGACCGTCGCCAAGCGCGCGCTCGAGTTCCTGTTCTTCACGGGCGAGGTCACCGCCGCGCGCAGGAACGCCCAGTTCGAGCGGTGCTACGACCTCACGGAGCGCGTGCTCCCGCCCGAGGTGGCGGCGCAGTCCGAGCCCTCCGACGAGGACGCGGCCCGCGCGCTCGTCGAGATCGGGGCCCGCGCGCACGGCATCGGGACCGCGCGCTGCTTCGCCGACTACTTCCGGCTCAAGGGCCCCCGGGTGGCCCGCGCGGTCGGCGAGCTCGTCGACGCCGGGGTGCTGCGCCCGGTCGCCGTGCGGGGCTGGGACCGGCCGGTGTACCTGCACCGCGACGCGTCCCTGCCGCGCCGCGCCGAGGGGCGCACGCTGCTCAGCCCGTTCGACCCGCTCGTGTTCGAGCGGCGCCGGCTCGAGGAGCTCTTCGGGCTGCGGTACCGCATCGAGATCTACGTGCCGGCGCCCAAGCGCGTGCACGGCTACTACGTGCTGCCCTTCCTGCTCGGCGAGCGGCTCGCCGCGCTCGTGGACCTCAAGGCGGACCGCCGAGCGGGGGTGCTGCGCGTGCACGCGGCGCACACCGCGCCGCCGGCGCCGACCGCCGCGGCCGAGCGCAGGGCGAGGAGCGCGCAGGCCGCGGACGTCCCCGCCGAGCTCGCGGCCGAGCTCGGGGTCCTCGCGCGCTGGCTCGGGCTCGACGGGATCGAGGTCGGCGCCCCGGCGGCCGCGGGGGACGGGCGGGAGCCGCGCGGCGACCTCGCGCTGCCGCTCGCCGCGGCGCTCGCCCGGTGAGCGCGCCCGACGGGCGGACGCCGGGGAGCCGGGCGCCCGGGACTCCCGGGGAGGTGCCGCTCCGCGACGCGGCGGCCGAGGACCCCGCGAGGGTGGGCATCGAGGGTGCGGGGGCCGTGCCCGCCGGTCCGGGTGCTGCGCCGGCTGCTCCTGGCGACGTGCCGCCCGGCAGCCGCGGGGCGGCGGGTGCCGCGACGCGGGGGCGGCGCCGGGTCCTCGACGGCTTCGGGCTCGTCCTCCTCGGCGCGCTCCTGTGGGGCACCGGCGGCGTCGCGGGGACGGTGCTCGCGCGCGAGACGGACCTGCCGATGCTCGCCGTGGCGTCGTACCGCCTGCTCGTCGGGGGCGGCGCGCTCGTCGTCGTGCTCGCGCTCACCGGGCGCCTCGCAGTCGTCGCTCGCTCGCGTGCCGTCGTGGTCCGCGTCGCGGTGACGGCGGTGCTCGCGGCCGTCTACCAGGCGTTCTACTTCGTCGCCGTGGGCATCGCGTCCGTGTCGGTCCCGACGCTCGTGGCTCTCGGGGCGTCGCCCGTGCTGGTCGCCGCCGCCACGGTGGCCCTGAACCGGCGACGACCCGCGACGCGCGTGCTCGTGGCGCTGGGCCTCGCGCTCGTGGGCCTCGTGCTGCTGGTGGGCGTGCCCACCGGTCCGGGCGCGACCGCGGGGGCGCTCCTCGCGCTCGTCTCGGCGGGCGCGTTCGCGACGATGACGCTGCTCAACAGTCGTCCGGTCCCGGGTCTCGCGCCGCTGCCGCTCACCGCGCTGTCGTTCACGCTCGGCGGCGTGCTGCTGCTCCCGGTCGCGGCGACGCTCGGCGGAGGGCTCGCGCTGCCTCCCGCGGGCTCGGGGCCGGCCGGCTGGCTGCTCCTCGCGTTCCTCGGTCTCGTGCCCACGGCGCTCGCCTACGGCGCGTACTTCACCGGGCTGCGCACGGTCCCGCCGACCACCGCCTCGGTCGTCGCGCTGCTCGAGCCGCTCACCGGCGCGGTGCTCGCGGCGCTGCTCCTGGGCGACCGTCTCGGGTGGCCGGGCCTCGTCGGCGGTGCGCTCCTCGGGGCCGCGGTGGTGGCTCTTCGACCGAGACCGTGACCTCGCCTACGATGGTCGGGGCCCGGCCGCGCGGTCGGGCACACCGAGCTCGCCCCGATGCCGCCGGCGTGCGGGGCCAGTCAACGTCGGGAGTCACGCGTGCCTGCGATCCTCGAGAAGGTCCTGCGCTTCGGCGAAGGCCGGATCGTCAAGAAGCTGTCCGGTCTCGCCCAGCAGGTCAACGCGCTCGAGTCGAGCTTCGAGAGCCTGTCGGACGCCGAGCTGCGCGAGGAGACGGACCGCTTCAAGGCCCGCCTCGCCGACGGGGAGACGCTCGACGACATCCTCCCCGAGGCCTTCGCGGCCGTCCGCGAGGCGTCGCGGCGCACCCTCGGTCAGCGGCACTTCGACGTCCAGCTCATGGGCGGCGCGGCGCTGCACCTCGGCAACATCGCCGAGATGAAGACCGGTGAGGGCAAGACGCTCGTCGCGACGGCCCCCGCGTACCTGAACGCGCTCACGGGCAAGGGCGTGCACGTCGTCACGGTCAACGACTACCTGGCGAGCTACCAGGCCGAGCTCATGGGCCGCGTGTACCGGTTCCTCGGCCTGACCAGCGGCGTCATCCTGTCGAACCAGACCCCCGCGCAGCGCCGCGAGCAGTACGCGGCGGACATCACCTACGGCACGAACAACGAGTTCGGCTTCGACTACCTGCGCGACAACATGGCGTGGAGCTCCGAGGAGCTCGTGCAGCGGGGCCACAACTTCGCCATCGTCGACGAGGTCGACTCGATCCTCATCGACGAGGCGCGCACGCCGCTCATCATCTCGGGGCCCGCCTCGGGCGACACGAACCGCTGGTACGCCGAGTTCGCCAAGGTCGTCCGCCGCCTGCAGGTCGAGCGCGACTACGAGGTCGACGAGAAGAAGCGCACGGTCGGCGTCCTGGAGCCCGGCATCGCGCGCGTCGAGGACTACCTCGGCATCGACAACCTGTACGAGTCGCTGAACACGCCGCTCATCGGCTTCCTGAACAACGCGATCAAGGCCAAGGAGCTCTTCAAGCGCGACAAGGACTACGTCGTCATCAACGGCGAGGTCCTCATCGTCGACGAGCACACGGGCCGCATCCTCCCGGGCCGCCGCTACAACGAGGGCATGCACCAGGCCATCGAGGCCAAGGAGGGCGTGAACATCAAGGCGGAGAACCAGACTCTCGCCACGATCACGCTGCAGAACTACTTCCGCCTGTACTCCAAGCTCGCGGGCATGACCGGTACCGCCGAGACCGAGGCCGCCGAGTTCCTGGGCACCTACAAGCTCGGCGTCGTCCCGATCCCGACGAACCGTCCGATGCAGCGCATCGACCAGGGCGACCTCGTCTACAAGAACGAGGACGGCAAGTACGACGCGGTCGTCGCCGACATCGTCGAGCGGCACGCGAAGGGCCAGCCCGTCCTCGTCGGCACGGTGAGCGTCGAGAAGAGCGAGCTGCTCTCCTCGAAGCTCAAGAAGCAGGGTGTCCCGCACGAGGTCCTCAACGCCAAGCAGCACGCGCGCGAGGCGTCGATCGTCGCGCAGGCCGGCCGCAAGGGTGCCGTGACGGTCGCGACGAACATGGCCGGTCGAGGCACCGACATCATGCTCGGCGGCAACGCCGAGTTCATGGCCGTCGCCGAGCTCGCCGACCGCGGTCTGGACCCCGCCGAGAACGCGGAGGAGTACGAGGCCGCGTGGCCCGGCGCGCTCGCGAAGGCGACCGAGGCCGTCGCCGCGGAGCACGACGAGGTCGTCGAGCTCGGCGGGCTGTACGTGCTCGGCACCGAGCGGCACGAGTCCCGCCGCATCGACAACCAGCTCCGCGGCCGCTCGGGCCGTCAGGGTGACCCGGGCGAGTCCCGGTTCTACCTGTCGCTCCAGGACGACCTCATGCGCCTGTTCAACTCGGGTCTCGCCGAGTCGCTCATGACGCGTGCGGGCTTCCCCGACGACCTGCCGCTCGAGTCGAAGATCGTGACGCGCGGCATCCAGAGCGCGCAGTCGCAGGTCGAGGCGCGCAACTTCGAGATCCGCAAGAACGTCCTGAAGTACGACGACGTCCTCTCGCGCCAGCGCACCGTGATCTACGACGAGCGCCGCCGCGTCCTCGAGGGCGAGGACCTGCAGGAGCAGATCCAGCACTTCACGAAGGACGTGCTCAGTGCGTACGTCGCGGCGGCCACCGCCGAGGGCCGCCCGGAGGAGTGGGACCTCGACGCGCTGTGGACGGCGCTCAAGGCCGTCTACCCGGTGACGATCACCCCGGAGGAGGTCGTCGACCAGGCCGGTGGGACGACGCGTCTGAGCGCCGAGCTCATCGAGGCCGAGGTCCTCTCGGACGCCGAGCACGCCTACGCCGCGCGCGAGGCCGAGCTGGGCGTGGACAACGTGCGCCAGCTCGAGCGCCGCGTCATCCTCTCCGTCCTCGACCGGAAGTGGCGCGAGCACCTCTACGAGATGGACTACCTCAAGGAGGGCATCGGCCTGCGGGCGATGGCTCAGCGCGACCCGCTCGTCGAGTACCAGCGCGAGGGCTTCCAGCTCTTCAACGCGATGACCGAGGCGATCAAGGAGGAGTCGGTCGGCTACCTCTTCAACCTCGAGGTCAAGGTCGCCGACGGCACGGGCGCGCCGGGTGCCCCGGTCGTCAGTGCGCAGTCCGCGGCCCAGGTCGCCGCGGCCGCCGGCGGCACGCTCCCCGGCGCCGCACCGGCCGCGCCCGCCGCCCCGAAGCTCGTCGCCAAGGGCATCGACGGACCCGAGCGCCGTGCGCCGCTGCAGTACTCGGCGCCGTCCATCGACGGGGACGCCGGTGCCGCGGGCGGGGCGAGCGACGGCGACGGAGCGGGCGGTGCTGCCGCGGCTCCGACGAACCGCGAGGAGCGCCGCAAGGCCGCGAAGCGCAAGCAGGGCTGATCCGCCGCGCGGCCTCGGTCGCGCACGACGACGGGGACCGCCGGGCACCATGCCCGGCGGTCCCCGTCGTCGCGTGACCGGGTGGCCCGCCGTGAGGCCACGGCGACGCCGGTCCGGTCAGCCGATCTCGAACGCGACGGCCCGCCACGCTCCGCGCCACACCTCCAGGCGCAGCGCCACCGCCCGCACCCGCGTGCCGTCGTCCACCACGACCGCGGCCTCCGCGACGTGCTCGCCGAGGCGGCACACCCGGACGCGCAGGATCTCCGGCCGACGGCTCGCCGAGGTCCGGCCCAGCACCCGCACGGTGAGCGCGGCGCGCGCGGCCAGCTGCTCGAACACCTGCGGGCTGACCCAGCGGGCGAGCTGCGCGACCTGACGGGTCCCGCGCAGCGCCTCCGTCGCCGCGAGCGCGAGGGCGCAGCACACCGGTGTCGGGTCCGGCATCGCGGGCGCCTCGCGCGGCGGCTCGGCCGTGCGGGCCGCACGCTCCGCCGCGAGGGTCGCGCGGCGCCGGGCGAGGAGCCGCTGCTCGAGCGTCGGCGGACGTGTGTGCCCGGGCCCGGTGGGCGGCGCGGAGCGGGGTGCGGGCGCGAGGGTCGGGACGAGCCGGACCTCGGGTGCGGGAGCGGCGTCAGCGGGGCGCGGCTCTGAGGGGCGGCTCGGGTTCGTGGCGTCAGCGGGTCTCGTCGCCGGCGCGGCGAGGTCGCCGGAGGTGCGCGTCGGTCCCGTCGCCGGACCGGGCCGGTCGGGGGTGTGGGGCGTGGCGGTGCCGGACGGGACGGGTCGGGCGGCTCGGTCGAGCTCGAGCGTCGTCATGTGCGGCTCCTTCGGCTGGGCGGTGCGGGTGGGCGACGGGAGTCGCAGGTGCTGGTCTCGGGTCGGCGCCGGGCGCACGGGGCACCGGGAGGCCGGTGCGCCGGCGCCGTCGGGGCGGACGCCGGGCGTCGACGGTGGGGCGAGGACCGTCCTCACCGGACGCCGCCGGACGGCGTCGCGGTGCCGGGGACGCGGAGCACCTGACCGGGCACGACGAGGTCCGGGTCGGCGCCGATGACGTCGGCGTTCGCGGCGTACCAGCGGGGCCACTCCGCGGCGACCTCCTGGTCGGTGGCGTCCGCCCCGAGCGCGCGCTGCGCGATTCCCCAGAGGCTGTCGCCCGTGACGACCACGACGGTGGAGGCGGACGCAGCGCCGGGCGCGGCGGTGCCGACGGGGCCGGCGTCCGGGGTGGCCGGGGCACCGGTCGAGGTTGTGGCGGTGCCGCTCGCCTCCGTCGGCGTCGACCGCACGCCCGCGACCCGCCGGGTGGCGTCCGCGTGCGCGCCCGTCACGGGGCGCGCGGTGACCGCGTCCGAGTCTGCGCCGGGGCTGGCGGCGGTCGCCGCTCCGGGCGCCGGGGTCGTGCTGGTCGCCGGGACGGAGCTCTCGCGGGCACCGCTCGCTGCGCCGGCGGCCGCAGCGTCCTGCGCGTCGGTCGCGGCGCCGGGGGCCGACGTGCCGGGCGCCGTCGGCCCCCCGACGGTGCTCGGCCCGTCCGCGCCGGTCTGCTCGACAGCCGCACGCGACGCGTGCGGGTCCGCGCTGACGTCGGGCGGGGGAGCGGTGCTCGGTCCGGGCACGGGTGCGGAGCTGGTCGTCGGGCTCCAGCCGACGTCGAGCCCGTCGGCGGGTGCGGTGGCGTGCGCCGTGACGGCGCCCGCGACCCCGAGGCCCGCGCCGAGGGCGACGACCAGCACGCGACGCACGACTCCGGGCGCGTGGCGGGCCACCGCGCGCTCCCCGGCGCGCCACGTGACGCCCACCGTGCGTGCCGCCGCGCAGAGCGTCGCGACCGCGAGGCCCCACACCAGCCAGGCCAGCAGCGCGAGCCCGAGGCCGACGACCCCGATCTCGACGACCCGGTCGACGGTGGCGGTGGAGGCGTCGACCGGGAGCAGTGCGCGCAGCCGCACGACGAGCGCCGCCCCGAGGCCGATCGACGTCATCAGCCCGAGGGGGAGGGCCGCGATGGCGATCAGGCGCACCCCGGTCTGCCGGATGGTCGTTCCGTGTCCGCGCATGCGTGCCCCCTGAGCCCGTGGTCGCGGAGCGGCACTCCGCGCGATGTGCGTGTTTGATGCAGTTTGGTGTTGCTTGATGCGCAAGGTGTACTGCATCGCGCCGCAGGGGTCCATCGCCTGTCCACAACCGCGGGCGCCGGGTGCGGGAACGGACGCCGTTCCTCGGCAGTTCGGCGGTGGCCTAGCGTGGGCGGATGCGCTGGGAGGCTCTGTTCGCGGACCTGGAGGCGCAGCTCGAGGCGGCGCGCGCGTCGGAGGCGGCGGCCGACGTCGCCGAGCTCACCCGGGCCGAGCGGGCGACGGTCGAGCTCGCCTCGCGGCTGAGGGCCGCCCACGGCCACGTGCTGACGATCCGGTCCGGGGCCACGCGCGTCGCGGGCACCGTGCTCGACGTGGCCGAGCAGTGGGTGCTGTTGGGCGACGGCCCCGTGCGCTGGCTCGTCCCCGTCTCCGGGGTCACCGCGGTCCACGGGCTGCCGGTCCACGCGGCTCCCGCGCCGGGAGCCGTCGAGCGCCGGCTCTCGCTCGGTCACGCCCTCCGGGCGATCGCCCGGGACCGTGCCACGGTGCGCGTCGTGCTCGACGACGAGGAGCTCACCGGCCGGGTCGACCGGGTCGGGGCGGACCACCTCGACCTGACCGTGCCCGCCCCGCACCCGGGCGCGGTCTGGGCCGTGCCGTTCCGCGCCGTGCGCGCCGTACGCACGGGCTGATCCCGCCCGGCGGGGTGAGCGCCGGGCACCCTGGTGCCGGCCGGGCCACGGCTGCCCGGGACGGGGTCAGCGCTGGGCGCCCTCGTCGACGTCGTGCTCCGTCTCGATGCGCGCACGCGTCTGGGCGTACATGCGCTCGATGTACCGCTCGAGCTCGCTCGCCTCGACGCGCCACTGGAGCCGGCCGCCGATCTGGATCGCCGGCAGCTCGCCCGAGCGCACCAGCGCGTAGGCCTGCGCGGCCGAGATGTTGAGCACCTCGGTCACGTCGGCCAGCGTGAGGAACCTGGGAGCCATGACCGCAGTGTGGCACGCCGTCGCACGCCCCCTGCGTCGTCCACAAGGGTGTGCACGAGATGTCCGGAACGTCGGCATGATGGGCACCTCCACCCGGTCCGGCGCAGCATCAGGGAGTCGCATGAGCACGTCCGTGCTTGACCTGCCAGCACCTGTCGCGACGCGGCTGCGTCGCCCCGGCTGGCGTGATCCGCGCCTCCTGGTCGGCGCCGCGATGATCGCCGGCTCGGTCGCGCTGGGCTCGTGGGTCGTGCAGGAGGCGCAGCGGACGACCGGCGTCTACGTCGCCCGCGACGCGCTCATCCCCGGCTCGGGCGTCACCGGCGAGGAGCTCGCCGTCGCGCAGGTCCGGCTCCCCGCCGGGGAGCTCGAGCGGTACGTCACGGTCGCCGACGGCGTCCCGGAAGGCACCGTGGCGCTCCGGGTCGTCGCGCCGGGCGAGCTCGTCCCGCGCGGGGCGCTCGGGGACGCGGGCGCGCTCGACGTCCGGCCGGTCCCCGTCACCGTCGACGAGGCACCGTCCGAGGACGTGGTCGCGGGGGCGCAGGTCGACCTCTGGCAGGTTCCCGCCCGCGGTCCCGCGGCAGGCGCGGAGGTCGCCGAGCCCCGGGAGCTCGCGAGCGCGCTGACGGTCGCGCAGGTCAGCCAGCCCGAGGGGGCGTTCGTCACCGGAGGGACGACCGTGGTGCACGTCCTCGTCCCCGCCGACCTGCTGCCCGAGGTGCTCGCGGCCGTGGGCGGCGAGGGCTCGGTGCACGTCGTCCACGTGCCCGGGACGGGAGGCTGAGCGTGGCCGTCGGGGTGCTGTGCGCCATCCGCGGCGCGTCCGAGGCGGGCATCGTGCAGGCCGTCGACGGGACGGCCGGGCGGCTGAGCGTGACGCGTCGGTGCGCCGACCTCACGGAGCTGCTCGCCGCGGCCGAGGCGGGGCTGGGCCGGGTCGCGCTCGTCTCGACCGACCTGCCGATGCTGGACCGGGAAGCCGTGGCCGCGCTGCACCGCTGCGGCGTCCGGGTCGTCGGGCTCGGCGACCCGGCACTGCCCTGGCAGGGGGAGCGGGCGGTCGCCCTGGGCGTGGACCTCGTGGTCGACGCGCCGGAGGACGGCACGGACGCGACGGCGTTCGTGCGCAGCGTCGTCGCGCTGCTCGAGCGCGGGGCGTCGGGCGGCACCGACACCCTCGCGCACGCGCCGGCGGAGCTGTCGACGCCCGGACCGGAGTACGTCGCGCCGGACGGGCACGTCCCGCGGCCCGAGCCGAGCCGGCTCGTCGCCGTCTGGGGGCCGACCGGTGCCCCCGGGCGCACGACCCTCGCGATCAACCTGGCCGCCGAGATCGCGCTGCTCGGCCGCCTGGCGCTCCTGGTCGACGCGGACACCTACGGCGGGACGGTCGCCCAGGCGGTGGGCCTGCTCGACGAGGCGCCGGGGATCGCCGCCGCGGCGCGCGCCGCCGGCCAGGGCACGCTCGACGTCGAGCACCTCGCCCGGCTGACGCCGCTGCTCGCCCCGGGGCTGCGCGTGCTCTCGGGCGTCTCGCGCGCCGACCGGTGGCCCGAGCTGCCGACCGCGTCGCTGGAGGTGGTCTGGACCGTCGCCCGGGCGCTGTCCGCCTGGACCGTCGTGGACTGCGGCTTCAGCATCGAGCAGGACGAGGTCCTGAGCTACGACACCCACGCACCGCACCGCAACGCGGCGACCCTCTCGGCGCTCCAGGAGGCCGACGAGGTCGTGGTTGTCGGGGCGGGCGACCCGATCGGCGTCCAGCGGCTGGTGCGCTCGCTCGGCGAGCTGGCGGAGCTCGGCCTCACCGGACGGCGCACGGTCGTGGTGAACAAGGTGCGTGCGTCGGTCGCCGGGCCGCGACCGGAGGAGGCCATCGCGTCGGCGCTCGAGCGGTACGCGGGCGTCCAGGCCCCGGTGCTCGTCGCAGACGACCGTCAGGGCACCGACGCCGCGCTGCTCGAGGCGCGCCTGCTGCACGAGCTCGTGCCCGGTTCCCCCGCGCGGCGCGCGATCGCGGCGCTCGCGGCGCAGCTCGTCGGCGGCGGGTTGCCCGCCGGTGGTCCCGAGGAGCGGGAGGGTGCTGCGGTCCTCGTCCCCGCCGGTGCGCGCGCGTCGCGGGCGGACGGCCCCTGACGGCACACTGGTCCCGTGCGCATCTACCTCCCCGCGACCCTCGACGAGCTCGGCACGTCCCCGGACCCCGCGGGCGGCACGACGTTCGCCGCCCGCCGCGCGCACGCGGTGACGGACGCGCTGCGTGCGGCGCTGCCGGACGAGGACGACGAGGGGCTCGAGTACGCGGCCCAGCTCGCGGCGGCCGACGACGCGCTGCTGCGGGTCGCCGCGCACCCGGGCGTCCCCGAGCTGCGCCTCGTGCTCTCGGCCGACGTGCCCGACGACGCGGTCGTGCTCGCGACCGGCGAGGACGACGCCCCCAGCGCCGTCGATGTCACGGTCGACGTGCTGCTGCGCGACGTGGCGTGCGGGCACGTCGACGAGCCCGAGGCTGCGGCGGACGTGCGCGCGGCCCTCACCGGTGACGAGTCCGCCGTCGAGCGGCTCTCGGAGCGGGACCTGCTCTGGTACGACGCGAGCGAGCTCGGCGCGATCCCGCGCTGAGCCGCGCGTCCGGGGCTGCGACGACGCACCGGACGCACGATCAGGCGACGTGACGCCGCGGATCGTGCGTCCCGGCCGCGTTGCAACCGACGAACCCCCGCGCGGGTGGGGCGGGACCGTCGGCAGCGGGTGCGAGGCACCGGACGGTGCCAGCCGTGCACCTGAGAGCGGGACGTCGATAGCGCCCCGCCGACCCTCAGCCGTCGATCGGGTCCAGGATCTGCAGCGCCGCGTCGTGCAGCTTCCCGTTCGACACGAGCGCCGAGCCGCCGAACGGTCCGGGCACCCCGGTCACGGACGTGAACCGCCCGCCGGCCTCGGTGACGATCGGCACGAGGGCCGCCATGTCGTGCAGCGCGAGCTCGGGCTCGGCGGACAGGTCGACGGCGCCCTCCGCGACGAGCACGTGCGACCAGAAGTCGCCGTACGCGCGGGTGCGCCACACGCGGCGGGTCAGCGTGAGGAAGTGCTCGAGCCGGCCGCGCTCCTCCCACCCGGACAGGCTCGAGTAGGAGAACGACGCGTCCTGGAGCCGCCCGACCTGGGAGACCTGCAGCCGCGTCGCGGCGGCCAGGGACTTGCCGGTCCACGCGCCTGAGCCCTGGGCGGCCCACCAGCGCTTGCCGAGCGCGGGGGCGCTCACGACCCCGAGGACGACCTCGTCGCCGTCGATCAGCGCGATCAGCGTGGCCCACACGGGGACGCCGCGGACGAAGTTCTTGGTGCCGTCGATCGGGTCGATGACCCAGCGGCGCGGCCCGTGGCCCGTGTCGCCCATCTCCTCGCCGTGCACGGCGTCGCGGGACCGGGCCCGGCTCAGCTGGCCGCGCACGATCTCCTCGGCGGTGCGGTCGGCGTCCGTGACCGGCGTGAGGTCGGGCTTGGTCTCGACGTGCAGGTCCTGCGCCTTGTAGCGCGCCATCGTCACGGAGTCGACCTGGTCCGCGATCACGTGGGCGAGTCTCAGGTCGTCGGCGTACCCGGGGCGCAGGCTCATGCCGGACAACCTAGCGGCGCCCGCCCCGCACCGGGGGGAGCGGCCGGTCAGGCGTCCGGCGTGGTGGGCGTGTCGGGGGCGGCGGAGACCGGGGGAGCCTCGGGGTCGGCCGCGCCCGTGCGGCTCGCGAGCAGCCGGCGGAACGACTCGACGCGGGCGGCGCGGGCGGCCCGGACCTCGGCGTCGGGGGCCCCGACGACCCACTCGTCGAGCGCGCAGTCGGGGGCGTCCGCCGTGTGGGTGCACCCGCGCGGGCACTCCTCGCCGACCGCCGCGAGGTCGGCGAACGCGGTCAGCAGGCGCGACGGGTCGACGTGCGCGAGGCCGAACGACCGGACGCCGGGGGTGTCGATGACCCACGTCGGCGCGTCGCCCTCGAGCTCGGGGACGCGCACGCGCAGCGCGATCGCGGACGACGACGTGTGCCGCCCCCGGCCTGTGACGTCGTTGACAACACCCGTCGCGCGGTAGGCGCCCGGCACGAGCGCGTTCACGAGCGTCGACTTCCCGACCCCCGAGTGCCCCACGAGCACCGAGGTGCGGCCGGCGAGCGCGCGGTGCACCTCGTCGAGCCCGACGATGCCGTCCGGGCCCCGGCTCGTGACGACGACGCGGACGCCGATCGGCTCGTACAGCGCGACGAGGGGAGCGGGGTCGGCGAGGTCGGCCTTCGTCAGCGCCAGCAGCGCGTCCATGCCCGCGTCGTAGGCCGCGACGACGCAGCGGTCGATCATGCGGGTGCGCGGCTCGGGGTCGGCGAGGGCCGTGACGATGACGAGCTGGTCGGCGTTGGCGACGATCACGCGCTCGACGGGGTCGGAGTCGTCGGCCGTGCGGCGCAGGACCGTCGTGCGCTCCACGATCCGGACGATGCGCGCGAGCGTCCCCTCCGCACCCGACGTGTCGCCCACGAGGTCCACGAGGTCCCCGGGCACCACCCGCTCCCGGCCGAGCTCGCGCGCCTTCATCGCGGTCACGGGCCGCTCGTCGGGCCCGCCCGCGTCCGCGAGCACGGTGTACCGGCCGCGGTCCACGCCCGTGACCAGGGCGACCACGGAGTCGGCGTGCTCCGGACGGGTCTTGGTGCGGGGGCGCGAGCCGCGGCGCCCGGGGCGGACACGGACGTCGGACTCGTCGAGGGGGCGACGCGGCACGGTCAGGCGCCTCGTCCGTGGTCTCGTGCGGCGGCGGTCATCCGAGCATGCCCGACCACAGGCCGACGAAGTCGGGGATGGTCTTCGCGGTCGTCGCGACGTCCTCGACCCGCACGCCCGGCACCGCGAGCCCGAGCAGCGCGCCCGCGGTGGCCATGCGGTGGTCGGCGTACGTGCGCACCGTCCCGCCCGTGAGCGGGCGCGGGGTGATCACGAGCCCGTCGGACGTCTGCTCCGCCTGCCCGCCGAGGCGGGTGATCTCGGTCGAGAGGGCCGCGAGCCGGTCGGTCTCGTGGCCGCGCAGGTGCGCGACGCCGCGGAGGCGCGTCGGGGAGTCGGCCAGGGCGGCGAGCGCCGCGATGGTCGGCGTGAGCTCGCCCGCGGCGTGCAGGTCGAGGTCGAGGCCGTGGATCCGACCGGTCCCGGTGACCGCCAGCACGTCGCCGTCGAGCCGCGTCGTGGCGCCCATGCGCTCGAGGATGCCGGGCAGCAGCCCGCCCGGCTGCGTGGTCTGCGCGGGCCAGCCCGGCACGCGCACCGTCCCGCCCGCGATCATCGCGGCGCACAGGAACGGCGCGGCGTTCGACAGGTCCGGCTCGACGCGGACGTCGCGGCCCGCGATCGTGCCGGGCTCGACGCGCCAGATGGTCGGCCGCGAGTCGTCGACCGTGACCCCGGCCGCGCGCAGGACGTCGACGGTCATCTCGATGTGCGGCAGGCTCGGCAGCGTCGGGCCGGTGTGCCGCAGCGTCAGGCCTTGCTCGAACCGCGCGGCGGCGAGGAGCAGACCGGACACGAACTGGCTCGACCCCGAGGCGTCGACGTCGACGTGCCCGCCGCGCACGCGCCCGCGGCCCGTCACCGTGAAGGGCAGGTGACCCGGCTCGCCGTGCTCGTCGACGGGGACCTCGAGCGCGCGCAGCGCCCGGAGCACGGGCCCCATGGGGCGGACGCGCGCGTGCGGGTCGCCGTCGAAGCGGACCGGGCCGTCGGCGAGCGCCGCGACCGCGGGCAGGAAGCGCATGACCGTGCCCGCCAGGCCGCAGTCGACGTCGGTGCCGCCGCGCAGCGCACCCGGGGTCACGACCCAGTCCGCCGCCGTGCCCGGCGCGTCCTCGACGCCGACCCCCAGCGAGCGCAGCGCCGCGGCCATCAGGAGCGTGTCGCGCGAGCGCAGCGCGCCGCGCAGGCGGCTCGGGGAGTCCGCGAGGGCGGCGAGCACCAGGTAGCGGTTCATGAGCGACTTCGACCCCGGCACCTCGACGGTCGCGTCGAGCGGCCCGGGCGCCTGCGGCGCGGACCAGAGGGCGGCGTCGTGCTCGGCGTCGGGCCGGTCGGTCAGCGCGTCGGTCGTCATGCCGCCAGGCTATCGGCAGGCCCGCAGCGCGGTCTCGCCCGCCCACGGCGGGGCTCCGCGGGCCGGCGGTGGATCGGGCCGCGACCCGGCGCGCCGGTCACGGCCGCCGGGTGTGCGCGCGCTCGGACAGCCCGGGGTCCGGGTGTGCGCCCGCGCGAGCAGCCCGGGCTGCGCCCGGGACTCCCGGCCGGCTCAGTCCCGCCCGGGCACCTTCGCCGCGATCGACGCCGGCACGTGCGCGTGGTCGTCGCGGAACCGGGCGAGGCGCCACGACACGCCCGGACGCCCGGCGTAGTCGGCGGCGGCGAGCAGCGCGCCGCCCGTCGCGGACAGCGTGCGCAGGAGGTGCGCGCTCCGCTCGCGGCCGGCGTCCGGGCCTCCGGCGCGGGCGCCCTTCTTCGCGGGCAGGTCCGCCACGGCGAGGGGAGCGGTCAGGGCCGCGAGCAGCAGCGCCGACGTGCGGGGTGCGCGCCCGAGCGCGAACGTGAGGCCGGCGAGCGCGGTCGCGGCGCCGTGCACGCGCACGAGCGTCGTGAGCTGTCCCGGCGTCGGCTCGCGGTACCGGTCCAGGGCGGCGACCCGGCCGCGCGGGACCGTCGCGGTGACGCGCTCGAGCGCCCGGCGCGCGATCTCGACGTGCGCGGCCGGGTGGCGCACGGCGTCGACCCCCTGCTGGACGAACGACGACGCGAAGAGCGGACGGGCGAACCGGCGGAGCAGCATCAGGGACCTCCTGGGTCGTCGGACGGATCGGGTCGGGACGGGACGGGAACGTCAGGCGGCGTGCGCCCGGGGCTCGTGGCTCACAGCGCGCCGCCCGCAGCCGCGGGCGCGTCGGACGACTCGCCGCCGTCGCCGATCTGCTCCCGGGCCACGTAGTTCTCGAGGTCGAAGAGGTTGTCCCGCGCGCGCGTCGCGACGGTCAGGAGCGTGCGCGCCGAGGCGACCTCCTCGACCTGCTCCTTGAGGAACCACAGGAGGAACTGCTCGCCGAGCGCGTCGCCCTCCTCGCGGGCCGCCCGGAAGATCGCCTCGATCTGCTCGGTCACCTGCGTCTCCTGCGCGAGCGCGAGGGCGATCGGGTCGATGACCGTCGTGAAGTCGTTGCGCACGGGGCTGCCCGCGGGGATCGCGACGTCGAGGTCCCGGTCGAGCAGGTACTGCACGATCATGAGCGCGTGGTTCCGCTCCTCGACCGCCTGGCGGTAGTAGTGCCGCGCCAGCTGGGGGAGGTCCTGCCCGTCGAACCACACGGCGATCGCGACGTACTGCTGGTGCGCGTCGAACTCGTGACCGATCTGGGCGCGGAGCAGCTGGAGGAACCTCGAGTCCGTCATGCCGCCACGCTAGTCCTCGACCTGCGCCTTCGCGCCCGGGAATCGACGTGCCCCCGCTCGCGTTGACGACTGTCATGAGCTGCGCCACCGAGAGCCCGAGCGTCGTGCTCGGCACGAGCCCACCGCCCGCCGGCCTCGTCGGCAGCCCCACGGGTGAGGCGCCGCGCACCGGCACCGCCCGCACCGTGCGGGTCTCGCTGGACGCTGCGGCCCCCCTGGCGGGTCTGCCCGTCCCGGCGGCACTAGGCTCGGCGTCGATGACCGAGGACACGAACCGCGCCCCCGAGGCCGAGGACGACACCGCCCGCACTGAGAGGTTCGAGGCGGAGGCTCTCGTGTACCTCGACCAGCTCTACGGCGCTGCGCTGCGCATGACGCGCAACCCCGCCGACGCCGAGGACCTGGTCCAGGAGACGTTCGCGAAGGCGTTCGCGGCGTTCCACCAGTACCGCCCGGGCACGAACCTCAAGGCCTGGCTGTACCGGATCCTCACGAACACCTTCATCAACACGTACCGCAAGAAGCAGCGCGAGCCGCAGCAGTCGGCGGCCGAGGAGATCGAGGACTGGCAGATCGCGCGCGCCGAGTCGCACACCTCGAGCGGGCTGCGCTCCGCCGAGGCCGAGGCGCTCGACCACCTGCCCGACTCCGACGTCAAGGACGCCCTCGCGCGCATCCCCGAGGACTTCCGCATCGCGGTGTACCTCGCGGACGTCGAGGGCTTCGCCTACAAGGAGATCGCCGAGATCATGGGTACGCCGATCGGGACGGTGATGTCGCGGCTGCACCGCGGTCGGGCGCAGCTGCGCGAGATGCTGCAGGACTATGCGCGCGAGCGCGGGCTGGTCGGGACGACGACGCCGGAGGGGACGCGATGAGCACGCAGGAGCCCGGTCACGGCGCACCCGCGGTGAGCGCGTGCGGGACGGACTGCGACGAGGCGCTCGGGCGGCTGTTCGAGTACCTCGACTCGGAGCTGGACGCGCCCGACGCCGAGCGCGTGCGGGCGCACCTCGAGGAGTGCGAGCCGTGCCTCGGCGAGTACGACGTCGAGGCCGTGGTCAAGAAGCTCGTGAAGCGCTGCTGCCAGGAGAAGGCGCCCGCGGACCTGCGGCTGCGCATCCACGAGCGGCTGACGGTCGTGCGGGTCGAGCCGGCCGAGAGCTGAGGCGTCCCCCGTCGCCCGCTGCGCCGGGCGCACGCCGACCGCTCGGGGCGGCGGGCCGGACACGGACGACGTGACACGCAGGACATGACGAGGGGCCCGGTGCATCCGCACCGGGCCCCTCGTCATCTCAGCGACCGTTCGCCGACGCCTCAGGCGTTGGGACGGTTGCCGTGGTTCGCTGCGCTGCCCTTGCGGGCACGGCGCTTGCGTCCGCGCTTGCTCATCGGTGTCTCCTCGGGTTCTGGCGCGCGTGCTGTGCGCCGGATTCGCGTCCATGGTCCCACAGCGGACGGGCACCCCGGTGCGCCGTCCACGCGACCTGCAACGACGCCCGGGCGGTCGACGCGCCCGTCCCGGGAAACCGCCCCCCGGATCGTTCAAGTGCGCGCACCGCGGTCCCGATAGGACGGAGGTGAGCGAGCCCCTGTCCATCATCCCGTTCCTGCACGCCCTCGCGAGCACGGGAGGGTCCGACCTGCACGTGAAGGTCGGCTCCGCACCGCGCGTCCGGGTCGACGGGCGCCTGCGCAAGCTGCAGGTCCCGGACCTCAAGCCGCGCGACACCGAGCATATGGTCGCGGAGGTCGTCCCCGAGGAGCTCGTGGACTCGTTCCGCCACACCCACGAGGCGGACTTCGCGTACTCGGTGCCGGGCGTCGGGCGGTTCCGCGTCAACGCGTACCAGGCGCGCGGCACGTTCGGCATGGTCTTCCGTCGCGTCGCCGTCGGCGCGCAGTCGCTCGGGGAGCTCGGGCTCCCGGAGGTCGTGGGCGAGCTCGCGCTCGAGCCGCGCGGCCTCGTGCTCGTGACCGGTCCGACGGGCTCCGGCAAGACGACGACGCTCGCGTCGATGGTCGACCTGATCAACGTGTACCGCGAGGTCAACATCGTGACGATCGAGGACCCGATCGAGATCCTGCACCAGGACAAGAAGGCGATCATCTCCCAGCGGGAGGTCGGCCAGGACACCGCGGACTTCACCGCGGCGCTGCGGGCCGCGATGCGCCAGGACCCCGACGTGATCCTCGTCGGCGAGATGCGTGACGTCGAGACGGTGCGCGCCGCGCTGTCGGCCGCGGAGACCGGGCACCTCGTGCTCTCGACGCTGCACACGATCGACGCGGGGGAGACGATCAACCGCATCGTCGACTTCTTCCCGCCGCACGAGCAGAAGCAGGTGCGCGTCGCGCTCGCGCAGGCGCTGCGCGGGATCGTCTCGCAGCGGCTCGTCCGGCGCGCCAACGGCACGGGACGGTGCGCGGCGATCGAGGTCATGGTCAACACGGGCCGCACCGCCGACGCGATCGTCGACCCGCAGAACGCTCCGCCGCTGCTCGACCTCATCCGTGAGGGCGAGTACTACAAGATGCAGACGTTCGACCAGCACCTCTTCGAGCTCATCCGCGACGACGTCGTGACGTACGAGGAGGCGTGCGCGGTCGCGTCGAACCCGCAGGACCTCACGGTCGAGCTGCGCGCGGCGGGTCTGGTCTCCTAGCGGTCCGCACGGTCCGGCTGACCGACCCGCGCCGGTCCGCGCGGGTCGGGCGCGGTCGGGCCGGCGTCGGTCAGGCGGGGTCGTCCGGGAGGCCCAGCCAGGTGTGCCAGCCGGTGTGCAGCACGAGCCACGCCATGAGCCCGTAGCCGGCCTGCCCGGGCAGCAGCCCGTCGCCGGCCGCGAGGTCCCCGAGCCACTGCTCGTGCGCGGCGAGCGGCTCGTAGGTGTCGACGTACGGCACGCGCCGGCGCATCGCGACGTCGCCGTACGCCGCGGAGAGGTCGGCCAGCGCGTCGCCGTCGACGGCACGCCCGGGCGGCGGGCCGACGACGAACGCGGGGACGCGGCGCTGCTCCGCGACGTCGAGGATGTTCGCGAGGTTGAGCCGGCTGCGCGCGAGCGAGAGCCCTGCACCCGCGTCCGCTCGGCCGAGCGCGATCACGAGGCGGTTGTCCGCGTCCGGGCTGAACCGGCGCGCGACCTCCTCCTCCCACCGGGCGCCGAGCGCCGTGGTGGTCTCGCCCGGGACCGCGAGGGTGAAGACGCCGAGCGGCGCGGCCGTGCGGGTGCGCCCGGCGACGCGACCGACCCAGCCGAGGCCCTTGGGGTCGCCGACGCCCGCGGCGAGCTCGTCGCCGATCACCGCCAGGCGCACCGGCAGCTCGCCCACAGTCATCACTCCCACCCGTCTCGCGCGTCCGTGGGCTCGGGAGTGGTCCCCCCGGTCCCCGGCACAGTCCGGCCCACAGTGTCTCAGGCCGTACGCGTGTGCGAGCGGTCATCCGCAGGCGCGCCGGATCACCCGTGCGGGTGGAGGTGCCGCGGGTGGAGGTGCGGCAGGTCCGACGCGCTCAGACGCGCAGGGGCCGGTCCTGCTCGTGGGAGGGCGGCGGGGGACGCAGCCCGTACCCGTCGTTCCGGAGCGTGGTGACGAGGCGGGCGACCCACCAGAGGAGGAGGAAGGCGGCGAGGACGATCAGGAAGAGGCTCATGGCAGAAAGTCTGCGACGATCGGAATTCTGCCGACAGTGGCAGATCTGACGGTCCTCGTTGATCTTCTGCCAACTGGACACTCATACTGGGCGCATGCTGCGCTCCGTCACCGCGATCGTCCTGCCGGGGGTCGCCCCGTTCGAGCTCGGCGTCGTGTGCGAGGTCTTCGGCATCGACCGCCGCGACACCGGGGGCCCGTCGTTCGACTTCACCATCTGCACCGTCGAGCCCGGCCTGGTCCCGACGAAGCTCGGCCTCGGCATCATGGTCGAGCGCGGGCTCGACGCGACCGAGGGCGTCGACCTCGTCGTGCTGCCGGCCTACGGGTCGCCCACGCAGCTCCCCGAGAGCGTCGCGGTCGCGCTCCGCGCCGCCCACGCGCGCGGGGCCTGGGTGCTCAGCGTCTGCAGCGGGGCGTTCGGGCTCGCCGAGGCCGGGCTGCTCGACGGCCGCCGCTGCACGACGCACTGGATGTACACCGACCAGCTCGCGCGCGAGTACCCGCTCGCACAGGTCGACCCCGCCGTCCTCTACGTCGAGGACGACGGGATCATCACGAGCGCAGGCACCGCCGCGGGCATCGACGCGTGCCTGCACCTCGTGCGCCGCGAGCTCGGCACCGCCCCCGCCGCCGCGATCGCGCGCCGCATGGTCGTCCCGCCGCACCGTGACGGCGGACAGGCCCAGTACGTCGACACGCCCCTCCCGTGCGACGCCGACACCCTCGCGCCGCTGCTCGCGTGGATGGTCGAGCACCTGGACGCCGAGCTCGCGGTGCCCGAGCTCGCCGCGCGCGCCCTGATGTCCGAGCGAACGTTCGCCCGCCGGTTCCGCGCCGAGACGGGGACGACACCCGCCGCATGGGTCACGCGCCAGCGCCTCGCCCGCGCGCAGGAGATGCTCGAGCGGACCGACGCCAGCGTGGAGGAGATCGCCCGCCGGTGCGGCTTCGGGAGCGCGTCGGTGCTCCGCCACCACTTCGCGCGTGCGCTCGACACGAGCCCGCAGGCGTACCGGCGCACGTTCGCGAGCCCGGCCGAGGTCGGCGGGTCCACGGAGGCGGACGCAGCCGAGACGGTCACCGTCTGACGTCGCTGCGCCGGACGTGCCGCCGAGCCGTCGGTGGCACGCTCGTCCGCGAGCGACCCACCGGCGACTGGCCACCGGCGCCGGACGTGCCGCCGACGCCCCGGCGACCGACCCACGGGCGACCGACGCGCCCGCGAGGCACTCGGCGCCGAGCGACCCACCGAGCACCGACCCACAGAGCACCGACCCACCCACCGACGACCGACGCCGCGCCCCCGGACGGGAGCGCGGCGTCGGTCGTCGTGGCGCGCAGGTCGCGCGCGGGGAGGTCAGCGGGCGAACGCCGTCTCGACGAGCCGCGCCTGCTCGGCCTGGTGCTTCTTCGCCGAACCCGCCGCGGGCGACGCCGAGGCGGCGCGGGAGGCGACCCGGAGCGTGCGGCCCAGCAGCTGGGGCGCGTGCATCGAGATGTGCGACCACGGTCCCTGGTTCTCGGGCTCGTCCTGCACCCACACCAGCTCGGCGTCGCCGTACGGCGCGAGCGCCTCGCGCAGCGCGTCGCCCTCGAGCGGGTAGAGCTGCTCGAGCCGGACGATCGCCGTGCGCTCGTCACCGGAGGACACGCGGTGCGCGAGCAGGTCCCAGTAGACCTTGCCCGAGCAGAGCAGCACGCGGTCGACCTGGTTCGCCTTGGCCGCGGCGAGGTCGTCGCCGATGACCGGGCGGAAGTCGCCCGTCGTGAAGTCCTCGACGGACGACGACGCGGCCTTGAGGCGCAGCATCGACTTGGGCGTGAAGACCACGAGCGGGCGGCGCGGCCGCGAGTACGCCTGGCGGCGCAGCAGGTGGAAGTGCGACGCGGGCGTCGACGGCTGCGCGACCGTGATGTTCTCCTCGGCGCACATCTGCAGGAACCGCTCGATGCGGCCCGACGAGTGGTCGGGCCCCTGGCCCTCGTAGCCGTGGGGGAGCAGCAGCACGACCGACGAGCGCTGGCCCCACTTCTGCTCGGCCGAGGTGATGAACTCGTCGATCACCGTCTGGGCGCCGTTGATGAAGTCGCCGAACTGCGCCTCCCACAGCACGAGCGCGTCGGGACGCTCGACCGAGTAGCCGTACTCGAAGCCGAGCGCCGCGTACTCGCTGAGCGAGGAGTCGTAGCACCAGAACTTCGCCTGGTCCGCCGAGAGGTACAGCAGCGGGGTCCACTCGGCGCCCGTCTCGCGGTCGTGCATGACGGCGTGACGCTGGACGAACGTGCCGCGGCGCGAGTCCTGCCCCGCGAGGCGCACCGGGGTGCCCTCGATGAGCAGCGACCCGAACGCGAGCAGCTCGCCGTAGCCCCAGTCGATGTTGCCTTCGCGCGACATCTGCTCGCGCTTGGTGAGCAGCTGCGCGAGCTTCGGGTGGACGGTGAAGCCCTCGGGCGGACGGACGTGCGCGCGTCCGATGCGCTCGAGCACCGCGGGGGCGACCGCGGTCTTCCAGCCGACCATCATCCCGGCGTCCTCCAGCTGGGACTCGGGCCGCTCGAGGCCCGCGACCGGCTCGCTCGACGGCGGCGGGGTGTAGCCGCCCTCGCGCGTCTCGGTGAACACGCGCTCGAGCTGGGCCTGGTAGTCCTTGAGGACGTGCTCGGCCTCCTCGAGCGTGATGTCGCCGCGCGCGACGAGCGTCTCGGTGTAGAGCTTGCGGACCGAGCGCTTCGCCTCGATGAGGTTGTACATGAGCGGCTGCGTCATCGAGGGGTCGTCGCCCTCGTTGTGGCCGCGGCGGCGGTAGCAGACCATGTCGATGATGACGTCGCGGTCGAACTGCTCGCGGTACTCGAACGCGAGCTCCGCGACGCGCACGCACGCCTCGGGGTCGTCCCCGTTGACGTGCAGGATCGGCACCTGGAGGCCCTTGGCGATGTCCGTCGCGTACTGCGACGAGCGCGAGGACGACGGCCCGGTCGTGAACCCGACCTGGTTGTTGATGATGACGTGCACCGTGCCGCCGGTGCGGTAGCCGCGCAGCTGCGCGAGGTTCAGCGTCTCCCACACCACGCCCTGACCGGCGAACGCCGCGTCGCCGTGGATGAGGATCGGCAGTACGGAGAACCCGTCGCCGCCGAGGTCGATGCGGTCCTGCTTGGCGCGCACGATGCCCTCGAGCACCGGGTCGACGGCCTCGAGGTGCGAGGGGTTCGCCGCGAGGTAGACCTGGGTCGTCGCGCCGGACTCGGCGGTGAAGGTCCCCTCGGTGCCGAGGTGGTACTTCACGTCGCCCGAGCCCTGCACGGACTTGGGGTCCTGGTTGCCCTCGAACTCGCTGAAGATCTGCCCGTAGGACTTGCCCGCGATGTTCGCGAGGACATTGAGGCGCCCGCGGTGGGCCATGCCGATGCCGACCTCGTCGAGCCCGTTGTCCGCGGCCTTCGACAGGATCGCGTCGAGCAGCGGGATGACGGCCTCGCCGCCCTCGAGCGAGAAGCGCTTCTGACCGACGAACTTGGTCTGCAGGAACGTCTCGAACGCCTCGGCGGCGTTGAGGCGGCGCAGGATCCGCAGCTGGTCCTCGCGCGGCGTGCGGGCGTACCCGGACTCGAGCCGCTCCTGGAGCCAGCGGCGCTGGCGCGGGTCCTGCAGGTGCATGTACTCGATGCCGATCGAGCGGCAGTACGAGTCGCGCAGGAGCCCGAGGATCTCGCGGAGCCTCGCGCGGGGCTTGCCGGTGAAGCCCGCGGTCGGGAACGTCCGGTCGAGGTCCCAGAGCGTCAGCCCGTGGTTCTGGATGTCGAGGTCGGGGTGCTTGCGCTGGCGGTACGCGAGCGGGTCGGTGTCCGCCATGAGGTGGCCGCGCGAGCGGTAGGAGTGGATCAGCTCGGCGATGCGCGCGGGCTTCGTCGCCTCGGTGTCGGGGTCCGACGGCGAGTCGCGGACCCAGCGGACGGGCTCGTACGGCACGCGCAGCGACCGGAAGATGCGGTCGTAGAAGTCGTCCTGGCCGAGCAGCTTGTTCGCGAGGATGCGCAGGAAGTCGCCCGACTGCGCGCCCTGGATGATGCGGTGGTCGTACGTCGAGGTGAGCGTGAGCACCTTGGAGATGCCCATGCGGTTGAGCTGGTCCTCGGACGTCCCGGCGAACTCGGCGGGGAAGTCCATCGCGCCCACGCCGACGATCGTGCCCTGGCCCGCCATGAGGCGCGGCACCGAGTGCACGGTGCCGATCGTGCCCGGGTTGGTCAGCGAGATGGTCGTGCCGGCGAAGTCGTCGACCGTGAGCTTGTTGCCGCGGGCGCGCCGCACGACGTCCTCGTACGCGCTCCAGAACTGCGCGAAGTCGAGCGTCTCGGCCTTCTTGATGCTCGGGACGAGCAGCTGGCGCGTGCCGTCGGGCTTGGCGAGGTCGATCGCGAGGCCGAGGTTGACGTGCGCCGGGGTCGTCACCGCGGGCTTGCCGTCGAGCAGGCTGTAGCCGGCGTTCATGGCCGGCATGTCCTTGAGCGCCTCGACGAGCGCGAACCCGATGAGGTGCGTGAACGAGATCTTGCCGCCGCGGCCGCGCGCGAGGTGGTTGTTGATGACGATGCGGTTGTCGACCATGAGCTTGGCCGGCACGGCGCGCACCGACGTCGCGGTCGGGACCTCGAGGCTCGCCTCCATGTTGGTCACGACGCGCGCGGCGGGGCCGCGCAGCTTCTGGACCTCGTCGGTCGGCTCGGCGGCGTCGGCCGGTGCGGTGCGGCTGGCCGTGGCGACCTCGGCGTAGGGCGCGGTCGCGGGCTGTGCGGTCGCCACCGGCGGGATGGTCGCCACGGGCTCGGCGGGCTCGGGGATCTCCGTCTCGTCGGCTCGCGGGCTCGCCGGGGCCGAGGCGGCGGGCGCGGGGGCCGGCGCCGGAGCAGCGG
>NZ_JBFTER010000051.1:0-33775 GCF_047229345.1 Cellulomonas jepli
CCCCGCGGCTGGGCGCCCCCCGCGACATTTTTGTAACCCCCCCCCCCCCCGCCCCCCCCCCCCCCCGCCCCCCGGCGGGGCCCCCCCGCCCCCCCCCCCGGCCCCCCCCGCCCGACCGCAGCCGGCGACACCGGGCTGTTCGCCCGGACGTACGCGACCGACGCGGCGAGGTCGACCTGGCCCGAGTCGACGCGCGCCGCACCGGCCGCGAGCGCCGCGAAGCCGTCGCCGCCGGACGCGAGGAACGAGTTCGCCGTGACACGGTAGGTGGCGCCCTGGTCGAGGGGCCCGCCGTCGACCTGCACACCGGTGACGCGCTGCCCGACGGGGGCCGACGCGTCGTACGTGTAGGTGACGTTCTCGGAGAGGCCGAGGTGCAGCTTCGTGCGAGGGGCGCTCGGCGTGCCCCACTGCTGCTCGAGGAGCTCGTCGACCTGCGCGCCCGTCAGCTCGACGACCACGAGCGTGTTCGCGAACGGCTGCACGTCGGCGACCGCCCGGTACGTCACGTCGCCGTCCGCCGCACCGACGAGGTCCGCGCGCAGACCGCCCGGGTTCATCACCGCGAGGTCGGCGGGCGTCCCGCCGAACGCCGGGTTCGCGGCGCTCGTCGCCCACAGGTGCATGTCCGCGACGAGGTTGCCGAGCGGCGACTCGAGGCTCCGGTCGACCTCCCCCGCGGCGTTGCGTGCGCGCAGGACGTCCGCGGTGAGCCTCCCCACGACGACCGAGCCGGACTCCTCGGCGTCCGCGACCGCCCGGTCGACGATCGCCTGCACCGCCGGGTCGGCGGGGTACGCGGGGGCGCCGCCGACGACCATCGGCAGCAGGTCCTGGCTCGCGGCGACGACGCGGGCGGCCGCGGTGTCGTAGGTGAGCTCGACGCGTGCGAGGTTCTGACCGTACTGGCCACCCTGCACGACGGGCCGCGGGACGTCGCTGCCCGGGACCGGGTACGCGCACGCGTAGGTGCGGTGCGTGTGCGCCGAGAAGATCGCGTCGACGTCGGGGGACGTCTCCCGCACGACGCGCCCGAACGCGCCGGTCTCGGTGCCCGCAGCGGCGCAGTCACCGGTCTCGGCGCCGTCGTGCACGAGCGCGACGGTCACGTCGGCGGCGTCCTGGGCCTCGATCCGCGCGGCGACGCGGTTCAGCGCGGCGACCGGGTCGCCGAAGTCGAGCCCCGCGATGCCGGCCGGGGACACGAGCGTCGGGGTCTCGGCCGTCACGACACCGACGAACGCGACCCGCACGCCCGAGCGCTCGACGACCTCGTACTCGGGCAGGACCGGGTCGGTCGTGCCCGTCGTGTAGACGTTCGCGGCCAGGTAGGGGAAGTCGGCGAGCGGCTGCACGCGGCCGGTGAGGTCGTCGATCCCCTGGTCGAGCTCGTGGTTGCCGATCGCCGAGACCTCGAGGCCCGCCGCGTCCAGCACGTCGATCGTCGGCACGTCCTTCGCGATCATCGAGGGGAACGTGGACGCGCCGATGTTGTCGCCCGCGGACACGAAGACCGTGTCGGGGTTCTCCGTGCGGAGCTGCCGGACCGCGCCGGAGAGGACCGCCGCACCGGCGACGCCGCCGCGCAGGTCCGGTTCGAGCCGGCCGTGGAAGTCGTTCGTGCCGAGCAGCTGGAGCTCGACGAGGTCGTCGTCCGCGGCCGCGGTCTCGACGGCGAGGAGCGTCGTGGAGCCCGAGACCTCGTTGCCGACCGCGAGCAGCGGCTTCCCGGTCGGGGAGTCCGCCGCGGGGACGAACGCGATCGACTCCGGCCCCAGGTCACCGGCGGCGGCCAGGTCGCCGCCGTCCTCGACGGACACGGAGAAGTCGCGGTTGTTGAGATAGCTGACGAACGACGCGTCCCGGGGGTCCGTCACGTCGTACACCGCGACCCCGCCGACCCGTTCGAACCCGACGAACGCGTAGGTGCGCCCGTCGACCTCGCCGAGCGCGACGGCCTCGGGCTCCGGGCCCTTGTCGTCGCTGCGGCCCTCGAGGTTCGACTCGCTGTGGTTGGAGCTCACGAACTCCGGCGCCGCGGCGTAGGTGATCTCCTCGAACGACGAGCCCGAGTCCCAGACCCGCTCGCCGGCGGTCGTCCAGATGGAGAACGAGCGTGAGCCGAACGCGTGGAGCTCCTCGTAGCAGCTGCCGTCGGCGCTGAGGCCGGACGCGGTGCTCACGTTGAGGCGCCCGAGCGCGGCGTCCCCGGTGAGCCCGGCGAGCGGCGCGCAGACCGGCGCGAGCCCGTCCTTGCCGAGCGCCTTCACGCGGGCCGGCTCGGCGTAGTCGCCCCACTCGCGGGCGTCGCCCTCGTTCGCGGTGACGAGGTAGGTCGCGCCACCGGCCTGGTAGGACGCGATGGCGTCGGGCTGGTGGAGGCCGCGCAGCCCGTCGTAGGTGCGCAGGCGGAAGCCGCTGTCGCGGTCCGACGGGTCGAGGGGCACGACGGCGTGGTCCTGGCTGCCGAGCGCGGTGATCCGGGTGACGGTGGCGGCGTCGAGGTCGACGGTCGCGAGCGCGTTCGCCTCCTGGAGCGTCACGTACGCGGTCGAGCCGACGACCGTCACGTACTCGGGCTCGAGGTTGAGCGAGGGCAGCAGCGCGGGGGCGCCGGGGCCGGTCGGACCGAAGACGCGCACGCCGTCGGGCAGCGCACCGGGGGTGTCGAACGCGGTGAAGCCCGCCGTGCGGACCGCCTCCTGCGCGGGCGCGGAGACGCCGGACGGCAGCGCCACGACGCTCACGGACCCGGCGGGGTCGACGCTGTAGTCGTCGGCGGGCTCGGCCTCGTCGGCCGTCACGGCCCAGGCGCCGTCGGGCGAGACGGCGACCTTGTCCGGCTGCGCACCCACACGCACCGCACCGAGGACGCCGAGGGACGTGGCGTCGAGGAACGCGACCCAGCCGCGCTCGGTCTTCGTCGCGTGCTGGACGGCGACCACGACCAGGCCGTCCGCCCGGACGTCGACGGAGTTCACCGAGGCACCGGCGGGGATCGTGTCGCCGAGCGCGTCCGCGATGCCGGCGACCGCGATCGTGCCGACCTTCGTCGGCTCCGTGGCGTCCGACGCGTCGAGGACGTCGACCTCGCCCGACACGGCGTTGACGACGAACAGGCGCTCCGTGGCGGCGTGGAACACGACGATCTCGGCGGCCGACGCGTCGAAGACGCCGGTCTCGTACGTGCCGAGCGGCGACAGCGTGACCGCTGCACCGGGCGCGGCGTGGCGCACGGGCTCGACGACGAGGTTCGCCGACGCGGGCGCCAGCAGGGCGGGCACGAGCCCGGCAGCCAGCAGCGTCGCCGCGGCGACGGTCGCCGTCGCGCGCCGGGACCGGGTGCGGGGCGCGTGGGGGCGCGGGTCGCTCACGGGAGTCCTTCCTCCACGGGTGCCGGCGGGTCCGGCGGGACGCAGGGACCGTAGAGGGAGGCGGCGACCGTGGAGGGAGCGGGGGGCGACGAGCGGGTGAACGCGCGGTGACCTGCACGGACGCGCACCCGTGGCCGGCCCGGGCGCGGACCCGCCCGAGGACGTGGGCCGTCAGCCGGCCGTGGTCGAGCCGCCGCCCGTCAGCCCGTGGCTCGGCCCGCAGCCGGCACCGCCGCCGCGGACGCGACCCGGCCGTACGCCAGCCTGCGCACCAGCACCTCGAACGGCCCACGCCGCCCCGCCCGGTGCATCGCCGCGGCGACCGCCACGGTCACGAGCCACACCCCGACCGCGAGCACCGCCGCCTGCGCCGTCCCGATCTGCCCGCCCAGCCCGAGCCCCCACGCGCTCAGCAGCGGCGCGAACATCAGCGACTGCAGCAGGTACGCCGTGAGCGAGCGCTCCCCGGTCGCGGCGACCGCCGACAGCGCACCGCCGCGCGCCCGCTCCCCCCACACCGCCGCGAGCCAGCCGAACAGGCACACGTACCCGAGCCCCATGACGTCCCCGGCCACGTGGTGCACGAGCTCCGCGACGCCGAGCGCCGTCTCCCCGGGCCGCCACACCTGCGCGACCGCGAGCGCGTACGGCAGCCCGCCGACGACGTTGACCACCGCGGCGACGACCGCGACCTGACCGAGCCGGCGCCGGTGCTCCGCGGGGCGCGTGAGCCAGCCGGCACGGGCGAGCAGGATGCCGACGACGACGTGCGGGACGAACATGAGCGACACCGTGAACAGGGACGTCGCGGTCGCGACGGTCAGGAGTCGCTCGCCGACGGTCGGGAGGTAGCCGAGCGTCGCCGGGTCCGCGACGGCCGCCGCGCCCGCGTCGGCGCTCCCGGCCGAGCCGGAGTCGAGCACGCTCAGCACCGCGACGGCACCGGCGGCCATCGACAGCACGTAGGCGACGACGAACCACCGCACGAGCGTCGCCCGGGACCGGTGCAGGAACGCGAGCGCGACGAGGCCGGTCGCACCGTACGGGGCGAGGATGTCGCCGGCGAAGAGCAGTGCCGCGTGCGCCAGGCCGAGCGCGATCAGCGCACCGCTGCGACGCGCGAGCACCCGACGCGTCGTCCTCCGGTCGGCGCCGCGGGCGGCGAGCCGGGCCGCCATCGTCGCGAGGCCGAACCCGTAGAGGATCGCGAACATCGGCTTGGACCGGCTGTCGACGACGAACGCGACGACCCCGTCGACGAGGTGGTCGAGCGACGAGCCGCCGGCGGGGCGACCCCCGGCGTCGAGCCAGCCGGCGTCGGACCACAGGTAGCCCCACACGTTCGCCGACGCGATGAACAGCAGCAGCATCCCGCGCGCGAGGTCGGGCGCGACGGACCGCGCGACGGGAGCGGGGGCGACAGGTGCGAGGCCGGCGGGTACCGGGCCGGACAGTGGAGGGACGCGGGGCGCGGAGTCGTCGGTCGTCGGGGTCGTCGGGGTCGAGGGTGTTCGTGGCGGGACCGGCGCGGTGGTGGTCCTGTCGTGACTCATGCGGACGACGGTAGGGGCCGCTGACCTGCGCAGACACCCTGCTGGCCACCGGACCGACGGGGGGCCAGCCCCCGGCTCGAGCACCCGGCCCGGGTGCCGCTGGCGTCGCCGCGCGATCCTGGGTCCGTCAGGCGCGGCTCTCGAGCACCTCGAGGTCGCGCTCGGCGTACCGGCGGTGCCACCACTCCTCGTTCAGCACGATCCGGAGGCACTTCTGCGGGGTGAGCACCTTGCCCTCGTCGGGCCACCCGGGACCGACGAGGGGCGGGCCGGGGACGTCGAGCCGCTCGTCCGTCAGCCCGTCGAGCGCCCGCCGCACGAGCGCCATCGCCGCGCGGCGCACGGCGAGCGCGTCGTCGAGCGTGGGCCGGGCGTCCCGGTCCTGCGGCACGCCCTCCCGTGGCTCCATCCCGTCCCACGGGAGCGACAGCGGGTGCCACGGGCGCGGGTCGCCGAGCACCCCTCGCCCGACCCAGGCCTGCGACGCGAACGCGAGGTGGCGGAGCGTCTGGACGAAGGACCACTCCTCACCGACCGACTCGTGGAGCTGGGCCTCGGGGAGCCGACGCGCCCGCGCGACGGTCGCGGCCCACAGCCGCTCGTTCGCGTCCCACGCCGCGCGGAACCCGTCCGCCGTCGTCGCCCGGAAGAGGACCCGCTCAGGGTGGCGGCGGTCGAGCTCGGCGTCGACCAGCGGGACCACGTCGACCCCGTTGACCACGAGGCTCTCGATCTCGCCGTCGATCGTGGTGCCCGCGACCTCGACGTCCCGCATGACGACGCCGCGCAGCCCGACGGCGCGGAACGTCGAGCCCGTGAGGTCCACGCGCACGAAGCGCGCCCCGGTCAGGTCCACGTCCTCGAGCGCGGTGCCGCGCCGGTCCTCGATGTCGTCCATGCGCGGACGCTAGACCCGAGGCCCGACACCGGGCCGGGCGGCGGGCCGGCGCAGCGCGTGCATCGTCGGGCCACGGTCCCCCAGCCGCACCGCGCTCACGTGCACGAACCCGCGCGCCTCGTAGAAGCGCACGTTCGCGTCGACCGTGGTGTTGACGTGCGCGGGAAGGTCGCCGGGCAGCTCCGCGAGCGCGGACCCGACGAGCGACGCGCCGATCCCCTCGCCACGCCGGTCCGCGTCGACGCCCAGGAGGTGCAGCAGCGCGTGCGGCTCGTCGGGCAGCTGCCCGTGCATCGCCGTGAACCCCTCCCGCACGACCGCGAGGTGCTCGGCCGGCAGCAGGAGGGCGCCCATCGTGTCCCCGGGAAGGGCGGGCCCACCGTCGGCCCCGCTCGACCCGGTGCCGGGCACGGACCACGCCGCCGCCCCGACCGCTCGCGTGCCGTCGGTCGCGAGCCAGACCGTGCCCGCGACGACGTAGGTCTCGACGGGCGCCCACAGGAACGCCGCGACGGCGGCCTCGCGGTGCGGGTGGCCGGCGAAGATCCAGTCCATGAGCGGGTCGGGCGCGAGCGCCCGGGCGAGCACGGAACGGGCGGCAGGCAGGTCCGCCGGTCCGGCGCGGCGCACCACGGGCCCGGCCGTCGTCGCGTCGGGGTCCGGCGTGCTCACCATCGCGACTCCTCGGGACGGTCGTCGCACCCGCCGCCCGGGCGGACGGCACCTCCCATCGTGGCGCGGGCACCCGCCGCGGCACCAGGGCGGCCGGGCCGGGCGTCACGCCGGCAGCGGCAGCCCCCGCGGGCCGAGCACCTCGATCGACGTCGGCGTGGGCCGCGTGTCCGGGACGGGCGCGCCCCATACCGGGTTGCCGTCCGTGTCGAACGGCAGGACCTGCGCGCGGGCGTGCCGGTTCGGGTCGAACAGCGGGTCGACCGTGATCTCGGTGTAGGTGCGGGCGTGGTAGACGAGCACGACGTCGCCGTCGGGCGTCTGCGTGAACGAGTTGTGGCCCGGGCCGTACTGACCGTTCTCGGGCGAGCTCACGAACACCGGGTCGGGGCTCTTGGTCCACGACGCGGGGTCGAGCAGGTCGGCGTCCACCGAGGCGGTGAGCAGGCCCATCGCGTAGTCGATGCCCGTCGCGGCGCCCGAGTACGTCAGGTAGACGCGTCCGCCGTGCACCAGCACGGACGGGCCCTCGTTGACGGAGAAGCCGCGCACCTCCCAGTCGAACTCGGGCCGGCTGAGCAGGACGGCCGAGGTGGCGAGCGTCCACGGGTTCGCCATGCGCGCGATGTAGAGGTTCGAGTGCCCGGGGACCGCGACGTCCTGCTGCGCCCACACGAGGTGCTGGGTGCCGTCGAGCACCACGCTCGTGGCGTCGAGCGCGAAGGACTCCCACCCGGTGTCGACCTGCCCGCGCTCGACCCACTCGCCCGTGAACGGGTCCTCGGCCTCGTTCTCGAGCACGTAGATCCGGTGGTCGAAGGTCTCGGCCGCGCCCGGGGCGTCGCGCGTGCCGTGGTCGTGCGGCGCGGCGGCGAGGTACACGTACCAGCGGCCGCCGACGCGGTGCAGCTCGGGGGCCCAGATGAGGTGGGACATCGGCCCGTCGGCGTGCCGCTCCCAGATCGTCACCTCCTCGGCGTCCTGCAGGTCGTCGAGGCGCTCGGCGCGGCGCAGGACGACGCGGTCGTACTGCGGGTGCGACGCGGTGAAGTAATAGGTGCCCTCGTGCAGCAGCACGCACGGGTCGGCGCGCTGGAGCACGACGGGGTTCTGGAAGCTCATGGCGGATCGGACCTCGGGCTGGACGGGACGGGCGGACGCGGTCACTGGCCACCGAGGCCGGTGGTCGCCACGCCGCGGATGATCTGGCGCTGGAAGAGCATGAAGACGACGACGAGCGGCAGGCCGGCGAGGATCGCCGACGCCATGACCTGCGCGTACCGGACCCCGAAGCTGCTCTGCACCTGCACGAGGCCCACCGGGAGCGTGAGCAGCGACGGGTCGGTCGTGATGATGAACGGCCACAGGAAGTTGTTCCACGCGCCGATGAACACGAAGATCGCGACGGCCGCGAGGATCGACCGGGACAGCGGCAGGACGATCTGCAGGAAGATCCGCAGCGAGCCGGCGCCGTCGACCCGGGCGGCCTCCTCGAGCTCGTTCGGCACGCCGTCGAAGAACTTCTTCAGGATGAAGACCATCGCCGGGGCCACGAGCTGCGGGAGGATGATGCCCGCGTACGTGTCGGCCATCCCCCACGCCAGCATCTGGCGGTACAGCGGGACGATGAGGATCTGCGGCGGGACCATGACGCCCGCGATCGTCAGGGCGAACAGCACGTTCCGGCCCCGGAAGCGCGTGCGGGAGAAGCCGTAGGCCGCGGACGCGCACAGCGCGACGGTGAGCACGGTGACGACGACGGCGACCACGGTGCTGTTGACGAACCAGGTGATCAGGTTGTCGTTGCTCAGCATCGACCGGTAGGCCTGCAGCGTGAAGCCGTTCTCGGGGACGAGCTCGAGCGGCACCGCCGTCGTGTCGCCCTCCTCCTTGAGCGACGTCACGAGCGCCCAGGCCAGCGGCGCGAGCCACAGCAGCGCCACGACCGTCAGCGCGGTCGCGAGGGCGGCGCGGACCCAGAGCGGCGAGCGCAGTGCCGGGACGGCGTCGGGCGACCGGCGCGGGGAGCGGCGGACCCGGGTCGGCTTCGTCAGGGCGGTGTCGGCGGCGGCCATCAGGACTCCCTCCGCGAGGTCAGGCGTGCCTGGAGGACCGCGACCACGATGATGATCAGGAAGAACGCGTACGAGATCGCCGACGCGTAGCCGAGCCGGTAGTTCACGAACCCGGTGTCGTAGACGTACTGCAGGATCGGCGAGGCGTTGCCCGCGGGGCCGCCGCTGCCGCCGTAGAGGATGTAGGCCTGGTCGAAGAGCTTGAGCGACGCGAGCACCTGGAGCACGACCACGAGCCCGGTCGTGACCTTGAGCAGCGGCAGCGTGATCGAGAAGAGCCGCCGCCAGCCGTCCGCGCCGTCGAGCGACGCGGCCTCGTAGACCGTCGCCGGGATCGCCTGCAGCGCCGAGAGGTAGAGCAGGAAGTTGAACCCCACGGTCCACCAGACCGTCACGAGCACGACCGACCACAGCGCCAGGTCCGGGTCCGTGGTCCAGCCGACCGGACCGAGCCCGACCCAGCCGAGCGCGGCGTTGAGCAGCCCGAAGTCACCCTGGAACAGCCACTGCCAGATGAGCACGACCGTCGAGACCGGCAGCAGGAACGGCGCGAAGTAGGCGAACCGCCAGAACCACTGACCGCGCGTCCCGGTGTGCACGAGCAGCGCCATGACGAGCGCGACGAGCACGAGCGGCACGGTGCTCAGCACGGTGAACAGCAGTGTGATGCCGAGCGTGCGCCACACGAGCGGGTCGGACGCGAGCTGCGCGTAGTTGTCGAGCCCGACGAACTCCGACTCGGGGCTCACGAGGCTCGTGTCGGTGAAGCTCATGCCGAGCCCGTAGACGAGCGGCCACAGCAGGAACGCGGCGTAGACGAGCAGGAACGGCAGGACGAACCACGGTCTCCCGCGTCCGACGCTCAGGCTGCGCCGGGCCCGGCCGTCGGCGCCGGCCTGCCCGACGAGCGCCGGACCGCCCGCGCGCGCCGTGTTCTGGGCGCTCCCGACGGCGCTCACACCGGGCTCCCGAGCGTGAGCTGCTGGTCGAGCCAGCCGATGAGGTCGTCGGCGCCCTCGTCGGGGGTCAGCGCTCCCGAGGTGATGCCCTGCAGGGTCTGGCCGGCCCGGGACATCAGGGTCGAGCCGGAGCCGGAGAAGTAGGCGTCGGGGTCGAACTCCACCACCTGAGCGGCCTCCCGGTAGGCGGACTGCGGCTGGAGGGCGAGGTACTCGGGGCTCTCGGCCACCGAGGACAGCGCGGGGATGTGCCCGCCGCGCGCCCAGTCGAGCGAGTTGGTCAGCATGGACACCGCCATGTCGTAGGCGGCGCTGCGGGCCGCGGGGTCGACCTTCGCCTGGCGCGGGAGCACGAGGCTGTGGCTGTCGGCGCGGACGTACGGGGTATCACCGAAGACCGCGGGGAACTGCGTCATGGAGAACGGCGTGCCGGCGTTCTGGGCGGTGACGATCTCCCAGGGCCCGATGAGCAGGAAGCCGGCCTGGCCGCTCGCGAAGCTCGCCGGTGCGGCGGGCCCGTCGAGGGTCTTCGAGGCGATGGTCCCGTCGCACATGGTCTGCATGAAGGCCATGGCCTCGACCATCGCGTCGCGGTCCACCTCGGCGGGGCCGCCGTCGGGCAGCTCGATCTGCCCGCCGAGCTGCCGGAACACCGACCAGAAGAGCATCCAGGTGGCGAGGGCGTCGGCGGCGCCGAACGCGATGCCGTTGACCCCCGTGACCTCCGCGGCCCGGCGCCCGGCGTCGAGGAACGCCTCGGCGCCCTGGATCGGCGCGAGCGTGCCGTCAGCGGCGAGGAGCCCGGCCTGCGCGCACACCTCGGTGTTGTAGAAGAGGACGAGCGGGTGCGTGTCGAGCGGGAGCGCCATGAGCTTCCCGTCGATGGTCACGCGCTCGAGGACGGGTGCGGGGAACTGGTCGGGCGTGACCCCGCGCGCCTCGAGCTCGGCGAGGTCCCACTCGTCGACGAGCTCCTTGCCGAAGGTCGCGAGCCGCGAGGCGTGCAGCGTCGCGAGGTCGGGGGCGCGGCCGCCCGCGCACGCCATCGCGAGCTTCGTGTAGTACGGCGCTCCCCATGCGAGCGTCGTGGCGGTGACGTCGGTGCCGGGCGCCTCGTCGCGGAAGCTGTCGACGAGGCCGACCATGCGCTCGCCGTCGCCGCCGACGAAGAAGTTCCAGTACGCGAGCGGGATGCCGGCCGCGGCGCCGGGCGGGGACCCGCAGCCGGCGAGCGCGGTGATCCCTCCCGCGGCGACCGCGGCGCGCAGGAACGCGCGGCGGGACAGCATGTAGTCGGTCATCGTCGTCGACGCCTCTCAGCCGACCTGCACCAGGAACATGTTCCAGGAGGCGGGCGCGAGCTCGGCGGTGAGGACCCCCTCGTCGAGCTTGGCGCCGCCGTGGGCACGGGGCACGACCCGGTCGGGGTCGGACTCGGTGTTCGCGGCCGTCAGGTCGTCGTCGGCGAGGACCAGGGCCTCGGCCAGCGCGGCGTCGCCGAAGCCACGCAGGCTGGTGCTGAACGACACCGGCTCCGACGGGTGCCGGTTCACGACGAAGAGCGCGACGCGGCCCTCGTCGGCGTCGTACGTCGCGACCGAGTCGAGCACCGGCACCTCGCCGTACTTCGCCGTGGTCATCGTCGGGGCGTCCAGGCGCAGGTCGAGCACGGTGCCGCGCGCGTGCCGGGCGGTCTGGGCGAACGGGTGGAAGATCGACTGCCGCCACGCCGGCCCACCGGGCTCGGTGCGGATCGAGGAGATCGTGTTGACGAGCTGGGCCTGCGAGGCGGCCGTGACCCGGTCCGCGTGGCGCAGCAGCGTGATGAGGAGCGACCCGACGACGACCGCGTCGAGGACCGTGTACGCCTCCTCGCTGGTCCGCGGGGCCTCGGTCCACTCCTCCGGGAGCCCGCCCTGGCCGCTCTGCAGCTCGCGCAGGTACCAGACGTTCCACTCGTCGAACGAGATGTTGACGCGCCTGTCCGAGGACAGCTTCGCCCCGATGTGGTCCGCCGTGGCCACGACCTGGTGGATGAACCGGTCCATGTCCGCAGAGCACGCCAGGAAGCTCGCGTGGTCGCCGTCGAGCAGCTGGTAGTAGGCGTGCGCGGAGACGTAGTCGACGACCTCGTAGGTGTGCTCCAGCACAGTCGCCTCCCAGGCGCCGAACGTCGGCATCGCGCGGCTCGACGACCCGCACGCGACGAGCTCGAGGTCCTTGTCGAACTGCCGCATCGCGAGCGCGGTCCGCGCGGCCAGGCGCCCGTACTCCTCGGCGGACATGTGCCCGAGCTGCCAGGGCCCGTCCATCTCGTTGCCCAGGCACCACATCCGGATGTCGTGCGGCTCCTCGGCGCCGTGCTCGATCCGCAGGTCCGAGAGCGTGGTGCCGCCCGGGTGGTTGGCGTACTCGAGGAGCTCGATGGCCTCCTGCAGGCCGCGCGTGCCGAGGTTCATCGCCATCATCGGCTCGACGCCGGCGACCTTGGTCCACCGCATGAACTCGTTGAGGCCGAACGCGTTGGTCTCGATCGTGCGCCACGCCGGGTCCAGCCGCGTCGGCCGCTGCTCGGCCGGGCCGACGCCGTCCTCCCACTTGTACCCCGACACGAAGTTGCCGCCCGGGTACCGCACGGTCGTGACCCCGAGCTCCCGGACCAGGTCGAGGACGTCGCCACGGAAGCCGTCCTCGTCGGCGGTGGGGTGGCCTGGCTCGTAGATGCCGGTGTAGACGCACCGGCCCATGTGCTCCACGAAGGACCCGAAGATCCTCCGGTTGACCGGGGCGACCACGAAGGCCGGGTCGATGGACACACGTGCTCGCTGCATTGCGGAAGCCTTCCCCCGACGGATTTACGACGTTGTAAACCGTCGCCCGCAGGTGTGCTCCCTGTCAAGCGCGCTCGACCGTCCCGCCGTGTGCGGGGTGCGGTCCGCACGCCCGGACGGAGGCCGCGGGACCGGTGTCACGGGCTACGGTGTGTCCGGTTTCGGAGACAGGAGCTCGTTGTGGCGTCGACGACCGACCACCTCTCGGCACGCCCGCAGGTGCCGCCGGAGTGGTGGCAGACGGCACGCGCCGGCGCGGCCGCGTGGTGGGCGTCGCGTCCCCGTCTGGCGAGCCGGTGGGCTCGCGTGCGCGCGGTGGGCCTGTGGGTCTCGATCGTGCTCGTCCTGGTCATGCTGGTCCTGGTGGAGTCCACGAGGGACTCGGTGCGGGTGTACGTGGGCAGCTTCGTGCTGCTCGTCGTGTGGTTCGTGCTCGCCCGGACCAAGACCGTCTCCTGGGCGACGACCGCGCGGCTGTTCAGCGTGGCGGTGCTGTGGTCGGCGTTCCTCGGGTGGTTCACGCTGCAGGTCGCCGCGGCGCTCGACCTGTGGCCGTCGTCCGACGGATCCGGGGTGGCCCTCGCCGGGTTCCTGGAGGAGACCGGCAAGCTCGTCCCGCTGCTCGTGCTCGCGCTGCTCGCGCCCGGGCGGGTGCGGCGGTTCTCCGCGACGGACTGGTCGCTCGTCGGGTTCGCGTCCGGGATCGCGTTCAACGCCTACGAGGACGCGGTCCGTCAGGTCGCGTCGCGCGGGACGCTGTGGCTGTTCTGGAACCCGCCGGAGCCCTACACGCTCAACCCGTGGACGACCGCCGGGTTCGCGTCCGTGGACGGCGTCGCGGTCGCCCACGGGCACCACATCTGGACCGCCACGACCGCGATGAGCATCGGCCTCGGCATCGCGCTGTGGCGGACGGGCCGTGCTCCGGCGCGCGTGACCGCGTTCGCGCTGCCGGTCCTCTCGTTCGTGCTCACGGTGGCCGAGCACGCCTCGTACAACGCCCACAACGCGCACTCGAACTGGCCCGCCGAGACCGCCCCCGGGTTCCCCGCGGTGCTGTCCGGCCTGTGGTCGCTCACGGGGCACGGGAAGGCGACCGGCGTGGCGTCGGTCGTGCTGCTGGTCGCCTGCCTCCTCGTGGACGTGCGACGCCGACACCGCGCGGCACTGCTCGCGCCGGCGGGCGGGGACAGGCGGCGCCCTGCGGGTGCCGTGGGGGACACCGAGCCCGGTACCCGCGTGCTGGGGTGGTGGCAGGCGCGCGTCGACCGCTGGGAGGGCGCGACCCGCCGGCTCGCAGGCCTCGTCACCCCGCTGCTGCGGGCGGCTGCCCAGTGGTGGGCCGACGTCGCGGTCGTCCTCGCCGCCCACGCACGGGTCGACGGAGAGCCGCGCCGGCTGGCCCTCGGGCGCGCCCGGGCGGTGGCGGTGCACGTGCGGAACATCCGCGCCGAGGCGATGGCCCTGACCACACCGGGCGTCGAGCCGCGGGCCCGCGCGGTGTTCCGCCGCACCGCGACGGTCGTCGGGCTCGTCGGGCTCGCCCTCGCCCTCTGGTGGGGCACGACGATGGCCGCCGCGATCGGCCGCTCCCTGCTCCTGGACGGTGACGGGAACTACCTCGCCGGCCTCCTCGAGAACTCCGGGCAGTGGTGGAACGGCCTGTCGCCCGGTCAGCAGATCGCCGTCGGCGCCGGCGTCGCCGCGCTCGTCGCGCTCTCCGGCGGGTCCCTCGCGCTCGCCATCGGGGTCTCCGGCGTCGCGACCTACGGCCTGTCCCATGCCGAGGGCGCCGCCACCTTCACGCGCGACCCCGTCCGCGCGACCGCCGACTATCTCGCGACCACCACCCCACTCGAAGCCGCCCTCGACGGCGGAGAGCTCGTGCTGACCTTCCTGCCCGGGAACTTCGCGGGCGCCGCCGCGGGTCGTGGTGCGCGATCGCTCGTCAGCACAGGCCGCACCTCCGTTCCTGTCGACCCCCCGTCGGGCCCGCTCGCCGCGATCGACGAGTGGGTCGGTGACGTCAATCCGGGCTACACCGGAGACCCGTTCGACCCACGTTCGATCAACTGCGGGAAGTGCACAGAGTCCGTGCACGACGTGTTCCAGGGCCAGGCCCTCACACCCGCGGGACTCGGCACCTACACGGTTCCCGAGATGGAAGCGATCACGGGGCTGCGGCAGGTCGAGATGTCTCCTGAGCAGATCGCCGACGAACTACGATCTGGGGGCGCTGGCTCGCACGCCGTGGTCGGGATCGACCGGGCCGACGACTCCGGCCACTGGTTCAACGCCTACTTCGACGGTGAGCGGGTCGTCGCAGTCGACGGGCAGTCCGGGGAGATCCTCGACTGGCCGCCCGACTTCGGAGCCATCCGGTGGGACGCAGCGATCAGGAGGACGAACCCGTGATCCACGACCGACATGAGGGCGCCGCCCTGGCGAGCGAGCTGCTTCGCGTGCCGCTCGCCGACGCGGTGGAGCACTCCCGGGACCTGCCGGAGATCGACGCGTTCTTCTACTGGGTGCCGATCCGCGGCGGTGGACGCCTCATCGTCGGACGTGATGGTTCCGTGCTCTTCGGCATCTCCTCCCTCCGGCTGGAACAGATGGTCGAGGCTTTCGCCGCCGGACGCCGGACCGACCGCGCGCTCTTCGACACTCCTTGATCTCCCCGGTCCACACCGGAGGTCCTCGGCTCTGTCGGAGCGACCGACCGACCAGGTCCGTCTCGTGATCCACGTGATCGCCACCACCGTCAGCGGATCCTCATGACCGGGTACACGATCGAGCCCGAGGTGGCCGGAGGGCTCGGCGTGCGAACGGTCATCGATGCGAGCGTCGATCCGCCGCGCGTCGACCACCTCGACTACGAGCTCGCCGGCTGGCAGGGCGACGACATCGTCGAGGCGTTCCCCTGCTTCGCCGTCACCTCGGCGCTCGGCGACTCGCTGCGCGCCGCGCACGTCACCGGTTTCAGCCTCGCCGAGATGACCGTGAGCACCACGCCCGAGTTCGACGAGCGGCACCGGTCGCCGCTCCCGACCTTCCACTGGCTCCGTGTCACCGGTCGAGCGGGGGTCGACGACCTCTGGATCGGCGACGACCTCGTCCTGCGCGCGAGCGAGCGCGCCTACGCCGTGCTGGCGGGGGCGCACCTGGCCCACGCCGTCGTGGAGCGGTCCGCCTGAGCGCGCCGTCGCGACGGACCGCGCGCGGTGGGCGTTCCTGGGCGCCGGAACGGTGCGTCCCCTAATCGATTCCGCATCCGCGGCACCGGAGTCGGCCCCCGGCCGCAGCCCTAGCGTGGACCGAGCGCTCCCGCGACGACCGTCCCAGCGCCGGGCCGGTGCCGTGCGTGGTGACCGCACCCACTCACGTCGTCCGCCCAGCAGAGGACCGCCATGTCACCGATCACCCACCGCCGAGGGCTGCGCCGAGGCCGGGTCGCCGTCCTCGCGGTCGCCGCCGCGCTGGTCGTCTCCGGCGTCGTCGCACCGCAGGTCGCCTTCGCCGCGCCCGACCCGGGCTCGCCGGTCAAGGTCAACCAGGTCGCGTACGTCCCGGGCGTCGCGAAGGTCGCGACGCTGGTCAGCACGTCGACGTCCCCGGTCCCGTGGACGCTGCGGAACGCCGCCGGAGCGGTCGTCGCGGAGGGCCAGTCGACGGTCCGGGGCGCCGACGCGCTGTCCGGCGACCGGACCCACCTGATCGACTTCTCGGCGTTCGACACCGCAGGCTCGGGCTACGTGCTGTCCGCGGGCGGGTCGAGCAGCCTGCCGTTCGACGTCTCCGCCGACCCGGTCAAGAAGCTGCGGTACGACGCGCTCGCGTTCTTCTACCACCAGCGCAGCGGCATCGCGATCGAGTCGCAGTACGTCGGCAGCACCTACGCGCGGGCCGCGGGGCACCTCGGCGTCGCGCCGAACCAGGGCGACACGAGCGTCCCGTGCCGGCAGTCGTGCGGGTACAGCCTGGACGTGCGCGGCGGCTGGTACGACGCCGGTGACCAGGGCAAGTACGTCGTCAACGGCGGCATCGCGACGTGGCAGCTGCAGAACGCGTACGAGCGGACGCTGCACGTGACGGGCGCGGACAGGGCGGCGCTGGCCGACGGCACGCTGGCGATCCCGGAGCGCTCGAACGGCGCCCCGGACGTGCTCGACGAGGCGCGCTGGGAGGTCGAGTTCCTGCTCCGCATGCAGGTACCGGCCGGCCGCACCGACGCCGGGATGGTGCACCACAAGATCCACGACGAGAACTGGACGGGCATCCCGACGATCCCCGCGCAGGACAGCCAGCGCCGGCTCCTCTCGCCGGTGAGCACCGCGGCGACGCTCAACATGGCTGCGGTCGCGGCGCAGGCGTCGCGGCTGTGGAAGACGCTCGACCCCGCGTTCTCCGCGAAGGCCCTCACCGCGGCGCAGACCGCGTACGCGGCGGCCAAGGCGAACCCGAACCGGCTCGCGTCGAGCACCGACGGCACGGGCGGGGGCGCGTACAGCGACGCCTCGGTGGCGGACGAGTTCTACTGGGCGGCCGCCGAGCTCTACGCGACGACCGGCTCGGACACCTACCGCGCCGACGTCACGGGCTCGTCGCTGTACCGCGGCGGCAGCTTCGCGCAGCGCGGGTACGACTGGGGCTGGACCGGCGGGCTCGGCGACACGACCCTCGCGCTCGTCCCGACCGCCCTGCCCGCCGCCGACGTCGCCGCGACCCGTGCCGCGATCGTCGCGTTCGCCGACTCCGCGCTGACCCGCGCGAACGCGCAGGCCTACCCGGCGCCGAACAACGCGGGGTCGGTCTACTACTGGGGCTCGAACGGCCAGGTCGCGAACAACGCCAACGCCCTCGCCCTCGCGTTCGACTTCACCGGCCAGGCGAGGTACCGCACCGGCGTCTACGCCGCGCTCGACTACTTCCAGGGCCGCAACCCGCTGAACCAGTCGTACATCGCGGGCTACGGCGAGAAGGCCGTGCAGAACCTGCACCACCGGTTCTGGGCGAAGCAGAACGACGCGTCGCTGCCCATCGCGCCGCCCGGGTCGTTCTCCGGCGGACCGAACAGCGAGCTGCAGGACCCGATCGCCGCCGCCCAGCTCGCCGGCTGCGCCGCGCAGAAGTGCTTCGTCGACCACATCGAGGCGTACTCGGTCAACGAGGTCGCGATCAACTGGAACTCGGCGCTGGCCTGGCTCGCGAGCTGGGCGGCCGAGCACGTCGGTGGTGCGCCCGCGGTCGACACGACACCCCCGACGGTCCCGGGCACGCCGACCGCGAGCGCGATCACGGACACGTCCGTCACCCTCACCTGGACCGCGTCGACCGACCCCGAGAGCGGGATCTCCGGGTACGAGGTCGTGCGCGTCGCCGGCGACTCGCTCGAGATCGTGGCGTCGACGACCGCGACCTCCGTCGCGGTCACGCGGCTCGCCCCCGACACCGCGCACACGTTCGTCGTCCGCGCGCGCAACAACGCCCGGCTGTACGCCGACTCCGCGCCGATCACCGTGCGGACGACGGGCGGCGTCACCCCGGTCGACACGCCGCCGACGACGCCCGGCGCCCCCGTGGCCTCGGCGATCACGCAGACGGGCGCGACGCTCACGTGGACGCCGTCGACCGACGACACGGGCGTCGCCGGGTACGACGTGCTGCGCGTCCAGGGCAGCACGCAGACGGTCGTGGCGTCGTCGACCACCCCGTCGGTCGCCCTCACCGGCCTGACGGCGGACACCGACCACACGTTCGTCGTCCGGGCGAAGGACACCGCGGGCCAGCTCTCGTCCGCGTCACCGAGCGTCGCGTTCCGCACCCTCCCGCTCGCCACCACGCCGCCCGGCGCCTGCAAGGTCGCGTACTCGGCGAACTCGTGGGGCAGCGGGTTCACCGGCTCGGTCACGCTGACCAACACCGGGTCGACGCCGTGGACGTCGTGGAACCTCGCGTTCACGTTCCCGGGCGACCAGAAGGTGACACAGGGGTGGAGCGCCGTCTACAGCCAGACCGGCTCCGCGGTGACCGTGACGAACGCGGCGTGGAACGGGTCCGTGCCGGCGGGCGGGTCGACGACCTTCGGGTTCAACGGCTCGTACAGCGGCACCAACGCGGCGCCGACCGGGTTCACCGTGAACGGGGCGGCCTGCGGCTGAGGTCCGCAGCAGTGCGACGACGGCCGCCGGTCCCCGTGACCGGCGGCCGTCGGTGCGTCCCCCGCGCCCTGCTTGCTCGAACCGGGCACGCGGACGGGCGCACGAACGGCGTGCGACGAGCGTGCACAGGATCCCCTCCGGCTCCTCGACAACCTCCACCGCGCTCGAGCACGCTCGCCCTAGGGTCGTCGCGGCCGGGCGGATCGGCCGCCGCGGCCCCTCCGCCGGGCGCGACGAGAGGCAGGCCGACGTGCAGCAGTACCTCGACAACTTCGGAGGCCTGATCGCGCTCCTGGCCCTGGTGGCCGGCGCGTGCGGCGTCGCCGTCGCGCTCGCCGGGGCCCGGGCGGTGCGCGGTGGTGCGTCCTGGTCGTCGTACCTCGCCCGCGTCGTCCCCCGGGCCGCCTTCGCCGTGTTCGCCCCGCGGTGATCGAGGCCGCGCAGTACGTGCTCGGGCTCGGCCGGGTCTCCGCGGTCGACGACGTGCTGCTCAACACGCTCGGCGGCGCGGTCGCTGCCGTCGTCGGGGTGCACCTGCTCGCGCCGCGGGTCCGGGGCGCCGCACAGCCGGGGACGCGTCGGGGACGTCTTCCCTCGCTCCCCGGACCGACGCATCCTGGAGGCGTGAACCCCGACGCCGACCTGCTGCTGCGCCGGGGACGGCTCGACGACGTCAACTCGCTCGCCCCGATGTCCGGCTCGGCGGACCGGGCGCTCGCCCGGCTGCGGGCCGCGGGGACGGGTGACGAGACCCTGCTCGTGGCCGAGCACGACGGACGGGTCGTCGCCGCCGTGAGCGTGCGCTGGCACCACGACTGCGACCCGCCGCACCCCTGGTTGTACGGCCTGCACGTGAGCGCGGCCGTCCGGCGCCACGGGTTCGGCACCCTGCTGCTCGGGGCCGCCGAGACGGTCGCGAGCCTGCGCGGCGTCGAGGCGATGAGCCTCGACGTGGACCGCGGCGAGACCGGGCTCGTCGCCTTCTACGAGCGCCGCGGCTACGCGAAGGTCGGGCCGCACGAGCACCACTGGCGGTCCGTGAGCTCGGCGACCGGGGACGTCGTCGCCGAGGGGACCGCCGACACCTGGATCATGCGGCACCGTCTCGGCTCCGACTGACCACGCTCCGCGCGGGCGTGCGGGGCGCGCCGTGTGGCGGCGGAACCCACGGCAGGCCGGGAGGCGCAGCGCGCGCCCGCGACGCAGACTGGAGCGGACCTCGAGTCGAAGCCGGAGGGCTCGGCCGGGTCGTCACGCCGGGGGGCCTCCATGATCATGTCCGTCCGCCACGCCGTGCTCGCCGGGCTCGCCTCGGCGGCGCTCGTCCTCGCCGGAGCCGTACCGGCGGCGGCGGTCGTCGAACGCCCGACGTTCCTGTGCAGCACCCTGCTCGCCGAGCAGAGCACCTGGTACGTGACCGGGCGCGTCGAGGGCGACCTCGTGGTCGACGCGTCGTGCGCGATCGGCAGCGCCACCGTGACGGGCGACGTGCTGTTCGAGGGCGCGCACTTCCTGGGCATCTACTCCTCCACCGTCGAGGGCGACGTGCGGCCGTCCGAGGGGCGTGACGTCGGGCAGGTCGAGGCGTACGGCTCGGTGTTCGGGGGGGACCTGACCCTCGGCCCCGTCGCGCGCGTGGGGGGCGCGACCGTCGGCGGCGACCTCGTGCTGCGGGCGACCCCGGACATCCCGTACGAGCACGCCACGTTCTGGGAGGCCTACGTCGACGACGCGGTCGTCGACGGGTCGGTCCGCGGCTCGACGCGCACGCTCACCCTCGAGCGCGTCGAGGTCGCGGGGAGCTACGACGTGACGGCCTCGGGGATCACGCGCCTGCGCCGGACCACCGTCGACGGCGACGTGGCGGCGCGCGGGGACAGCCGGGTCGTCGTGCACGACGCCGTCGTCGGCGGCTCGTTCACCGCGGACCGCACCCAGGACCTCCTGCTGTGCCGCGGCGAGGTCGGCGGCGACCTGACCGTCCGGGGCGTGCGGGTCTGGAGCCGGGTCGGCGAGGAGGGCACGCTGCTGTGCCGCTCGCGGGTCGGCGGGTCGCTGCACGTGGTCGACAACCCGTCGACGGTGGTCGTCGGCTCGGTCCGGGTCGCCGGGGGGCTGCTGTGCAGCGGCAACACGGGCAGCCGGGTCGTCGTGCAGCGTCCGGTCCTCGTGGTCGAGGGGACCCGCTCCGGGCAGTGCGCGTAGGGCCGTCCGACGGCGACGACCCCGCTGACGCTCTCATCCCGGCTGCGCGGCGTCCCAGGTCACGGTCGCCCGCACGCCGCCCTCGGGCCGCGGGACGAGGTCGAGCGAGCCTCCGTGCACGGCGACGATCCGCGCGGTCAGCGGCAGCCCCAGGCCGTGCGACCGCGTCGACCGATCACCAGTGCCCGACGCCGCGGCGTTCCCACCGACGACGTCGACCTGGCGAGTGAACGGCTCGAGCGCGAGCTGGAGCTGACGGGCGTCGACGTGCGCGCCGTCGTTCTCTACGCGGAGCCGCACAAGACGGGCGATGCCGTGGTCCGCGCCGCCCTCGCTACGTGCGCCGTCCCCACCAGCGGCGTCGCTCCCGTCGCCGCCATGAGCACCGCCCCCCTCAACGACGTCGCGGCCGTCGCCGCCGTTGTCCCCGCCACCACCGGCGAGCGTGACCACGACCCGCCCGCCCTCCGGACGGTTGTGCCGCACGGCGTTGCGGAGCAGGTTGTCGACGGCGCGCAGCAGCAGCGTCTCGTCGCCGAGCACCGTCGCGCGGTCGATCCGCGTCGTCACCGTGATGCCGCGACTGCGCGCCTCGGGCGCCAGGTCCTCGACGGCGTCGGCCACGAGGACGTCGAGGTCGACGGGCCGGTGCGCGACGGCACCCTGGTCGAGCGCGGCGAGGTCGAGCAACGCCGTGACCAGGTCCGTCGCCCGCTGCGTCGTCTCGTCGAGGCGCTGCAGCAGCACCGGGAGGTCGACCTCGTCGGGGTCCTCGCGCGCGACGTCGACCATCGCCCGCATGACCGCGAGCGGCGTGCGGAGCTCGTGCGACGCGTTCGCCGCGAACCGTCGCTGCGCGTGCAGGTCGCGCTCGAGCCGGTCGAGCATCGAGTCGAACGTGTCGGCCAGGTCGGTGAACTCGTCACGCCGGGACCCCTGCGACCCGACGCGCCGGGTCAGGTCGCCGTCGGCGGCGGCACGGGCGGCGGCGTTGAGGTGCTGCAGCGGCGTCAGCACCCGCCCGGCGAGCCACCATCCGCCGACCGACCCGACGATCGCGAGGACCGCGAGCGCCAGCGCGCACGCCTGGACGACGGCGTCGAGGATCTCGCCGCGCGACGCGATCGGACTTCCGAGATCGCGCGGGTTGGCAGCCGTGAGCGGGTAGTTGGGCACGAACCGCAGGACGGCCCAGATGCACACCGACATCACGAGGCCGGCGACGAGGAGGAACGCGACGTAGCTGACGGTCAGCCGCAGCCGCGCGCTGGTGCGCAGGCCGGCCCGCGCGTCGGCGGACGGACCGCCTGGGCGCCCTGTCACGACTCCCCCGGCTGGCCGACGCGGTACCCGACGCCCGGCACGGTGTGGATGACCCACGGCTCGCCGAGCCGCTTGCGCAGGTCCGAGATGGTGATCCGGACGGCGTTGGTGAAGGGATCGGCGTTCTCGTCCCACGCCCGCGCGAGCAGCTCCTCGGCGCTGACGACGCCCCCGCCCGCGCCCACGAGCACCTCCAGCACCGCGAACTGCTTGCGGCTCAGCCGCACGTACTGCCCGGCGCGGAACACCTCGCGCCGGAACGCGTCGAGCCGCAGCCCCGCGAGCTCGACCACGGGCGGCCCCGCCGCCGGACGCCGGCCGAGAGCCCGCACCCGCAGCACGAGCTCCTGCATCGCGAACGGCTTGGTCAGGTAGTCGTCGGCCCCGAGCCCGAACCCGCGCGACTTGTCGTCGAGCGTCCCCGCGGCCGTCAGCATCAGCACCCGCGTGCCCAGCCCCGCGGAGACCACCTGCCGGCACACCTCGTCGCCGTGCACGCCAGGCAGGTCCCGGTCGAGGACCACGACGTCGTACGCGGTGTGCGAGAACCGTTCGAGCGCCTGCTCGCCGTCGTCCGCGAGGTCCGCGGCGACCGCGTCGCGCCGCAGCGCCGTCTGGACAGCCTCCGCGAGGTACCGCTCGTCCTCGACGACCAGAACGCGCACCGCGACCTCCGGTCCCCTCGACGACGGACCCGGCGAGTCTAGGCAGCGGGGCCTATGGGAAACGTCTGCGATTTCGCCGACGCCCTCACAACACCCCGGCGCGTGGGCTGAGCGGTATGACGACCCGAACCCCGCACCGTCCCGCCTCGCCACGACCTGCGCCGACGCGCCGTCCCGCACGCCGGACCGTCCCGGCCCGCGCCGCCGTGCTCGCGCTCGTCGCGGTCGCCGTCCTGATCAGCGCCGCGCTCGCGCTCCCGAGCGTCCTCGCCCTCGTCTCGGGCGGTCCCGCCCCGACGCCGCGTCTGCTCGCTGCCGACGTGCTGCACTCCTCCGACGAGGCCCGCCTCCGCGAGACGAGGATCGACCCGTTCGACGACACCCACCCGGCGATCGCCGGCCTCGACTCCGACCTCCGCGCGGCCGTGCAGGCGGTCGCCCGCGACGCGCACGACCGCGGCGTCGACCTCTGGGTCACGTCCGGCCTGCGCACCGCCGCCCTGCAGCAGGACCTGCTCGACGACGCGGTCCGCAAGCACGGCTCGCTCGCCGAGGCCCGCCGGTTCGTCGCGACGCCCGAGGGATCGAGCCACGTCACGGGCGAGGCCGTCGACATCGGCCCCACGGACGGCGCGGACTGGGTGGTCCGGCACGGCGCGCGGTACGGGCTGTGCCAGACGTACGCCAACGAGATGTGGCACTTCGAGCTCGCGACCGAGCCGGGCGGCGAGTGCCCGGAGCAGCTGCCGGACGCGGGGTGACGGGCGGGCGTCGCGCCTCGATGCTCGTGGTCCCGGCGGCGGTCTCGACCTCCCTGGTGGCGCTAGGGTCTCGCGTCATGGAGGAGCCCGAGCAGCAGGTCGTCCTGTGCATGAGGGCCGACCTGCCGCAGCCGAGAAGGTCCGCGCAGGCGATCCTCGCGGACTGCGGGTGCCTGGTCTGGGCCGCTCCCGTGACCCTGGCGTTCCTGGACACGGACCCCGAGATCGTCGCGATCTGCGGACCCTGCCTCGCCGAGAGCGGCGTCGAGGTCGATGAGCTGCGTGCCGTCCCGAGGGCCTCGGACGAGCGACAGCTCTAGCAGTCGGGCCGCTCCTGCGGCGCCGCTCCAGCATCGTCGGGGTCGCGCACACCAGCAGACCGTTATCGGCGCTCCGATCCCTGCCGAGCCTTCGCGCGATCTCTCTCGCCGCCCGAGGTCGCGAAGGGCTAGACCGCCGCTGCTGCCGCTGTGGCGACGGCGTGATCGTCCTCCACCGTGCTCCCGCTGACCCCCACGGCCCCGACGACCTGACCGTCCACCTCGAGCGGCAGCCCGCCCGGGAAGGTGATCAGGCCGCCGTTGGACACCTCGATGTTGAACAGCGGCCCGCCGGGCTGCGACAGCTCGCCGAGGGCGCCGGTCGGCATGTCGAAGTAGCGCGACGTGCGGGCCTTCTTGATCGCGATGTCGATGCTCCCGAGCCAGGCGCCGTCCATGCGGGCGAAGGCCTTCAGGTTGCCCCCAACGTCGACCACGGCGACGTTCATGGCCAGACCGCGGGACGCGGACTCCGCGAGCCCTGCCTGGACGACTGCCTGTGCCTGCTCGAGGGTGATGTCGCTCATCGGAGTCCTTCTTCCGTGTCAGACGGGCGCGCGGTGCGGCCCACGAGATGCTGCTGGCTGCTGCTCCTCCGAGCGGCAGAGGACCGGCCGCGGAAGGCCTTCGTCGACGGAATCGAGGACGTCGACGCAGGCGTCCCTGGCTGCGGCGAGGTCGACCACGATCGCGGTGGTGCTCACTCTCCACCTCGGGACCGTCGAGTGCGCGCGGGACGGGACGTCCACGCCCTCCGCAGAGCCTTGACACGAGGAGACGGCGAGCGGAGCCTCGGTGTCACGGGACCGCCTGCCGGGGCGCGCGACGGGGCGCAGGCACACGGTGTCGCTCCTCTGGTGGCAGCGTGCGTGGCGCGCGTCGTGGAGCCGCCGTCCGCTCCGCCGGACCCGGGCGTCGCCCGCCGTCGCGCGCGAGCCTCTCCGCGACATCGAGCACGAGCACCTCCACCGCCTCGCCGGCGGCCCGGGAGCCACGACGGACGCCGCCACCGAGCAGACCCCACAGGAGATCGTCGCCAACCTCGACTGGAGAGGGTGAAGACCATGGGCAGCAGGTCGCGCATCTCGGTGGGACTCCGGCTGGTTGCCGCAGTCGCCACCGTCGCCGTCGCGATCGTCGTCGCCGCCGTCTCGTGGGAGGGCTCCGGCGCGTTCGTGCTGGTGCTGGCCGGCGTCCCCGCGCTGGCCGTGCTGCCCCTGCTGATCCCACACCTGCGTCCCCGCACGGCAGCGATTGCCACGTGGGCGGCCGCCGCGATCGTGCTCGCGTGGTCGGTCCTGACGGGCCTCGGGACGGGGGCGTACTTCGCGGCTCCGGGCGTCCTGCTCCTGGTTGGGGCCGTCGCGAGCCTGGCGCGTGAGCCCGCGCAGGCGGGCACCGGCAGCACCGCGCCGTCGGTGCGCTGAACACCCTCCGCCTCACGGCGCGCGTGGCGGCGCTCGCCCCCTCGTGCGCGCCAGCCGGGACCTGCGGCCGTCGAGGTGCGTGCGAGGCGCCGCGTAGGGCGTCGTGGGGTGGCTCGGGGCGTGGGGATTGGAGTCGGATCTCCGTGGCCGGCCGACAGCCATGCCGTGGCAGTCCCGACGCCAGGCCCCGCCCGACCCGTCGAAGGTGCACCGTCTCCGGCCCATCGGGCACCGTCCGGCGCCTCCCGGCAGGACAGCGGCGAAGTCGGCCTACCGTGGCGGAGCACGCCGGCCCCCCGGCAGCCGTCCGGGCGCATGGGCCGACGGTGACGACCGCGTCGGGAGGCAACGTGCGCACACCGTCGGACCGGCCCGTCGAGCAGCTCCCGCAGTCCCCCCGTCCGCGTGAGGCACCGCGCGGCGCACCGCTCCTGCGACTTCAGCGGACGGCAGGCAACGCCGCGGTCGCCGGCGCGCTCCGCCAGCGCTCCCCCGACCCGCTCCCCACGCTCCAGCGCGACCTCGGAGCGCTGGCCACGCCCACCAGCCTGACCGGGGCGGCGGCGATCATCCCGCTCGCCACGTTCGTCGCCGACGTCGAGGCCGTCGAGCGCGCGAACCCCACCGACAGCCCCCAGGAGGTGCTGAGCCGCATCCGCGTGCAGTGGTACAGCGGCGCGGCGTTCGAGCAGCTCATCCCGGGCGCCCGCACGGCCGACATCGCCCCGAACCTCTCACCCGGGGGTGCGGGGTTCTCCGTGGTGCCACGGCGACTGGGTGCCGTCGCCCCCGACGCGCGGGCGCGACTGACCGCCCACGCCGACGAGAACGGCGTCGGTGACAACCCGTCGCCCTACCTCGGGCTGCCGAACGGCGAGCAGGTCGACGCGGGGCACCTCTTCCTGACGCTCGACGCGCTCGCCCACCCCACGACGTCGGCGCCGTACAGCTCCTTCGGCGTCCCCAACATCGACCCGGCGTCGTGGGCGGCGGACGTCGGCATCGCCTCGGTGTGGCTCACACGGGCGGAGGAGGGCAGCCCGGACTCGCGCGCGCCGAGCAACCCGGTGCCGCCGAGCGCCGACGACTACTGGCGTATGTCGGCCCCCGAGCAGGACCTTCTTGGGGATGTCGACGGCTTCGCGCTCCAGTCCCAGTGGTCGACGCAGCCGACGCAGACGCTCTCGGCAGCCCTGCGCGCCTACTACGGCGGTGCGCCCTCGGCCGCAGCCGGGGTCAGCCGACGGTTCCGCGCGTTCTGCGCCGCCAACGGGCTCACGTACCAGCAGAGCGGGACGTCCGTGACGTGGGACGCCGCCTGGCGGGCACCGACGATCGCCCGCATCGACCGGTTCAACGACCTGTACGGCGCGGGCACGTCCGGCGCCGCGTTCGGGGCGATCTTCGGTCCGTCACACCGCACGTGGCCGCACACGCCCGCGATGCTGGACAGGTTTCTCGCGTGGCTCAAGCCTCGGCTCGAGGCCGAGCTGCGCGCCGCCGCCGTGCCGTGACGGCGCCCGCGCTCCCGCTGCGGACCCGCCCGAACATCAGTGGCACGCCCGACAACGCGAAACTCCCGGCCAGAAGACCCTGACCGGGAGTTTCATGACTACTGAGGCGGTTCTTTCCAGAACCACCCACCTGTGCGCGAGGGGGGATTTGAACCCCCACGCCCTTTCGGACACTGGCACCTGAAGCCAGCGCGTCTGCCGTTCCGCCACTCGCGCGCGCCGCAGAACGTTATCACGGTCGGAGCGCCCCTCGGCACGTCCACCAGCGCACCCGCACGACGCACCGCCCGCCACGCGGGGAACCCTCACCGGAGCCCCCCAGCCGACCCACCCCCACACCCCACCGCAGCCCCCACCGACACGCCCCCATCACCACATCCACCCCCCAGATCCCGAACGACTCGACAGGATCAGCCCCGCGAACCCGCCCCGAGGCCCCCACCGTGGATACGATCAAGGCCGATACCGGGTCCCGGCCCGCCCGCGCACCCCCCACGGACGCGAGCACCGCCGACCCGGCACCCAGCAGGCCGCCATGGACACAGCACGACCGACGCACGAGGGAGGTGAGGGCGTGGGCATCCTCGACAAGTTCGAGCACGGCGTGGAACGGGTCGTGAACAACGCCTTCGCCAAGGCGTTCCGCAGCGAGGTCAAGCCGGTCGAGCTCGCGAGCGCCCTGCGCCGTGAGGTGGACGACCGCGCGGCCGTCGTGGACCGGGACCGCACCGTGGTGCCGAACGAGTTCACGATCGAGCTGTCGCCGGACGACCACGCGCAGGTCGACGCGTGGGGCGCGGAGGCGCTGGCCGACGAGCTCGCCGCGAACGTCACGGACCACGCGGCGAGCCAGCGCTACGCGTTCGTCGGGCCCGTGACCGTCCAGTTCAGCGAGCACGACGACCTGGAGACCGGCCGGTTCCGGATCCGCAGCGCAACCGTGCGCGGCGCCGTCGCGCCCGCATCGGCGGCGGCAACCCCGAGCACGCGCCACCCGCTCGTCGACATCGACGGCCAGCGCTACCTGCTCACGGGCCCGGTCACGGTGATCGGCCGCGGCTCGGAGGCGGACATCATCGTCGACGACCCGGGCGTGTCCCGCCGGCACCTGGAGATCCGCGTCGGGCCGGACGGGGTCGTCGCGAGCGACCTCGGCTCGACGAACGGGCTGTACGTCGAGGGCCACCAGGTCCCGGCGGCGACGCTCCTCGACGGCAACACCCTGACGATCGGGCGCACGCGCATCATGTTCTGGACGGGCGCGTCCGATGACCGGGACGAGTGAACGGCCGGTATGTCTGAGCTGACGATCACCCTCCTGCGTCTCGGTTACCTGGTCCTGCTGTGGCTCTTCGTGGCCTCGGCGATCGGGGTGCTGCGGCGCGACCTGTACGGGACGAAGATCGTCGACCGTCGCGGCCGCCCCAAGGGGCCTGCGTCGGTGGCGCCCGGCCAGACGACGCCTCCGCCGGCGAAGGGCGCCGCGAAGAGCGCGCCGGGCCGCCCGGCCAAGAGCGCTCCCACCCGCCTCGTCGTGACCGAGGGCCCGCTGCGCGGCACGACGATCCCGCTCGGCGCGTCGTCGGTCCTGATCGGCCGTGCGCCCTCGTGCACGCTCGTGCTCGACGACGACTACTCGTCGTCCCGGCACGCCCGGATCTTCCCGCAGGACGGCGGCTGGTTCGTCGAGGACCTGGGGTCGACGAACGGCACGTTCCTGGGCGACAAGAAGGTCGAGCAGCCGACGCCCGTGACCCCGGGGGCGCAGGTCCGCGTGGGTCAGAGCGTCCTCGAGCTGCAGAGGTAGCGCCGCCGTGAGCATCGCGCTGCGGTACGCCGCACGGTCCGACGTGGGCCTCGTCCGCTCCAACAACCAGGACTCGGCGTACGCCGGGCCGCACCTGCTCGTCGTCGCGGACGGCATGGGCGGGCACGCGGGCGGCGACGTCGCGTCGTCGGTCGCGGTCGCGGCGTTCGCCCCGCTCGACGGCGAGTCGCACGGGCCCGACGACGCGCTCGACGAGCTCGAGCACGCGCTGGACGCGGCGCGCGACGAGATCGTGGCGCGGACGCAGGCCGACCCCGAGCTGAGCGGCATGGGCACGACCGTCACGGCGATCCTGCGCGCGGGCAACAAGCTCGCGATGGTGCACCTCGGCGACTCCCGCGGCTACCTGCTGCGCGACGGCGTGCTGAGCCAGGTCACGACCGACCACACGTTCGTCCAGCACCTGGTCAACACCGGCAAGATCACGCCCGAGGAGGCGGAGCACCACCCGCAGCGCTCGGTCGTCATGCGGGTGCTCGGCGACTTCGACCCCGACGTCGCGCCGGACCTGTCGGTGCGCGAGGCTCGCCCGGGCGACCGCTGGCTGCTCTGCTCGGACGGGCTCTCGGGCTTCGTGAGCGCCGACACGATCGCGGAGACGCTCCTGGGCCTCTCGGACGTCGACGTGTGCGCGGACCGGCTCGTGCAGCTCGCGCTGCGGGCGGGCGGCGGCGACAACGTGACGGTCGTGGTCGCGGACGTCGTCGAGCTCGACGACGTGCCGGACGGCGGCGGACCGACGACCGCGGCGAGCGTCGTCGGCTCGGCGGCGACCTCCCGGCACCGCCCGACGGCCGCGGCGGACTCTCCCTCGGCGCGCGCCGCGACGCTCGCGAAGAAGGTGGCCGCCGCGCAGGCCGCCGGCGACACCGACGAGGACGGCGACGCTGCCGGGCTGCTCCCGAGCGCCGGCGCGGGCACCGACGAGGACGACGACGCCGACGAGGTCGACCCGCGCCGTCGCCGGCGCCGCCGCGTGATCGGCTGGTTCCTGTCGCTGCTGCTGCTCGCGGTGCTCGGCGTCGCGGGGTACCTCGGCTACCAGTGGACGCAGACCCAGTACTTCGTCGGCGCCGAGGGCGGGGACGTCGTGATCTACCGCGGCATCCCGCAGAACCTCGGGCCGATCGCGCTCTCGACCGTCGCGGAGCGCGGCGACGCGCGCGTCGACGACCTGCCGCCGTACGTCCGCGAGCGCCTCGACCAGAACATCCAGTCCGACTCGCTCGACGACGCCCGGCACCGGGTCCAGGTGCTCGAGCAGTCCGCTCGCGAGAACGCGGCGACCGACTGATGGCCACCATCCAGCCGCATCGGGTGCGCCCGGGGCGCGGCGTCGAGCTCGCGCTGCTCGTGCCCGCCCTGCTCATCGGCCTCGCCGCGTACGCGCTCACGGGCCTCGGGGTCACCGGGGAGCTCCCCGCGAACGTCGTCGGCTACGGCGTCGGCATGGCGGCCCTCGCGGTCGGGCTGCACGTGGTGCTGCGGTGGCGCGCGCCGTATGCCGACCCCGTGATCCTGCCCGTGGCGATCGCGCTCAACGGCATCGGGCTCGCGATGATCTACCGCGTCGACCTCGGGATGGTCGCGCGCGGGCGTGAGCAGGACTTCGCGACGCGGCAGCTCGGGTGGACGGCGTTCGCTCTGCTGCTGGCCGCCGGGGTGCTCGTCGTGCTCCGCGACCACCGCACGCTGCGCCGCTACACGTACACCGCGATGGTCGTCGGCCTGCTGCTCATCGTGCTGCCGCTCATCCCGGGCCTGGGCGCCGAGATCAACGGCGCGCGCATCTGGATCCGCTTCGCGGGCTTCTCGCTGCAGCCCGCCGAGATCGGCAAGCTCGTGCTCGCGGTGTTCTTCGCGGGCTACCTGGTGACGAACCGCGACACGCTCGCGCTCGCCGGGCCCAAGGTGCTCGGCCTGCAGCTCCCCCGCATCCGCGACCTCGGCCCCCTCGTGCTCGCGTGGGCCGTCTCGATCAGCGTCCTCGTGCTCGAGCGCGACCTCGGGACGTCGCTGCTGTTCTTCGGGCTGTTCGTGGCGATGCTGTACCTCGCGACCGAGCGCACCAGCTGGGTCGTCATCGGCCTCGGGCTGTTCCTCGGCGGCGCCGTGCTCGCGGCGACGACGTTCGGGCACGTGGCCGCGCGGTTCGACGTCTGGCTGAACGCGCTCGACCCGGAGATCTACAACCGCGCCCCCGGCGGCTCGGGGCAGCTCGTCGGCGGGCTGTTCGGGCTCGCGGGCGGCGGGCTGTTCGGCACCGGCTGGGGCAAGGGCCGCCCCGACCTCGTGCCGTACGCGGAGTCGGACTTCATCGTGGCGTCGCTCGGCGAGGAGCTGGGCCTGACCGGGCTGCTCGCGATCCTGCTGTGCTACCTCGTGCTCGCGGAGCGCGGCCTGCGCACGGCGATCGGGGTGCGCGACGGGTTCGGCAAGCTGCTCGCCGGCGGCCTCGCGTTCGTCGTCGCGTTCCAGTGCTTCATCGTCGTGGGCGGCATCACGCGGATCATCCCGCTGACCGGCCTGACGACCCCGTTCCTCGCGTACGGCGGCTCGTCGCTGCTCGCGAACTGGATCATCGTCGCGCTCCTGCTGCGCATCTCCGACGACGCCCGCCGTCCGGCCCCCGACCTCGTCGTCGGCCCGCCGCCCGGCACCACGACGGCGCCGCTGCCGGTGCGCACGCCCGGCTCCTCGCGTGCCGGGGCCCCGCGCCGCGAGGGCGAGCCGCAGCCGAGCGCCGACCCGACCGAGCGCATCGCCGGCCCTGGGGGGGTGCGCTGATGAACACCCCGCTGCGCCGCCTCGCGACCGTCGTCGTCGGCATGTTCGTCGTCCTCATGGGCGGCGCCACGTGGGTCCAGTTCGTACAGGCCGACTCCCTCAACAACGACGGGCGCAACGTCCGGACGCTGTACCGCGAGTTCGGCCGGGCGCGCGGGCCCATCGTCGTCGCCGGCGAGGCCGTCGCGTCGTCCGCCCCGGTCGACGACGCGTTCAAGTACCAGCGCAGCTACGCGAACGGCGAGCTCTACGCGCCCGTGACCGGCTTCTACTCGATCGTGCACCGCGGGACGATGCTCGAGCAGGCCGAGAACGACGTGCTCAACGGGCAGGCAGACTCGCTGTTCCTGTCCCGCCTGCAGGACCTCATCACGGGCAAGCAGCCGCAGGGGTCGTCGATCGAGACGACGATCAACCCGGCGGCTCAGCAGGCCGCGTGGGACGCGCTCGGGGACCAGCGCGGCGCGGTCGTCGCGCTCGACCCGGCGACCGGCGCCATCCTCGCGCTCGTCTCGAAGCCGTCCTTCGACCCGAACCAGCTCGCGACGCACGACTCCGCCGCGGCGAACGCGGCCTACCAGGCGCTCGTCGCGGCCGAGGGCGACCCGCTCGAGAACAAGGCCATCCAGGGCCCGACCTACCCGCCGGGCTCGACGTTCAAGCTCATCACCGCGGCGGCGGCGCTCGAGTCGGGGCGTGCGACGCCCGAGTCCGTGCTCACCGCGCCCGACGAGCTGGCGCTCCCCCAGACCAGCGCGACCGTCAAGAACTACGGCGGCTCGTCGTGCGGCTCGGGCGGGCAGACGACGCTCGCCGACGCCCTGCGCGTCTCGTGCAACACCGCGTTCGCACAGCTCGGGATCGACCTCGGGGCAGACGCGCTGCGCGAGCAGGCCGAGGACTTCGGGTTCAACAACGCCGAGCAGGTCGTGCCGATGAGGGTCGCGCCGAGCCGCTTCCCCGACGAGGTCAACGCCCCCAACACGGCGTTCTCGGCGCTCGGGCAGTACTCGGTCACGGCGACGCCCCTGGAGATGGCGATGGTCTCCGCCGCGATCGCGAACGAGGGCGAGCTCATGGAGCCGTACCTCGTGCAGACGGTCCGGACCGCCGACCTCGACGTCGTCCGCGAGGCGGAGCCGCGCCGGCAGTCCCAGGCGGTCTCCCCCACGACCGCCGCGGCGCTGCGCGACATGATGGTCGGCGTCGTCGAGAACGGCTCCGGCAAGGCCGCCCAGATCTCCGGCGTGCAGGTCGCCGGGAAGACGGGCACCGCGCAGACCGGCCGCGAGGACGAGTCGCCGCACGCCTGGTTCACCTCGTTCGCCCCGGCGGACGCCCCGCGCGTCGCCGTCGCCGTCGTCGTCGAGAACGGCGGGGCGGTCGGCAACGAGGCGACCGGCGGCCGGGTCGCCGCGCCCATCGCGAAGGCCGTCATCGAGGCGGTGCTGGGCCAGTGAGGGCAGCAGCGGGCGTCGTGCTCGGCCAGCGGTACCGCCTCGTGCGGGAGATCGCCGTCGGCGGCATGGGTGAGGTGTGGGTCGCGCACGACGAGTCGCTCGCGCGCGACGTCGCGATCAAGGTGCTCCGCGAGGAGTTCGCGGGCGACCCCAACTTCCTGTCCCGGTTCCGCACCGAGGCCCGCAACTCCGCGGCCCTCTCGCACCAGAACATCGCGCAGCTCTACGACTACGGCGAGCAGGAGGGCTCCGCGTTCCTCGTCATCGAGCTCGTCCTCGGCGAGCCCATGAGCGACCTGCTCGAGCGCGAGCCCGTGCTGCCCCCGCGCAAGCTGCTGCCGATCCTCGCCCAGACGGCCCGGGCGCTGCACCACGCGCACGACGCCGGCGTGGTGCACCGCGACGTCAAGCCCGGCAACATCCTGCTCGGGCGCGGCGGGCGCGTGAAGATCACCGACTTCGGGGTGTCCCTGGCGACGAACCAGGTGCCGATGACCGCGACCGGCATGGTCATGGGCACCGCGCAGTACCTGTCCCCCGAGCAGGCCGTCGGGCAGCCCGCGACGCCGCACTCCGACCTGTACTCGCTCGGGATCGTCGCGTACGAGGCGCTCGCCGGGAAGCGCCCGTTCACGGGCCCGACCGCGGTCGACATCGCCGTCGCGCACGTCAACGCGCCCGTGCCGCCGCTGCCCGCCGCGATCGACAAGCGGCTGGCCGGCATCGTGCTGAGCCTGCTCGCGAAGGACCCCCGCGACCGCCCGCCGTCGGCCGCGCAGCTCGCGCGCATCCTCGACGAGATGGTCGAGCGCACGCCCGCGACCGGCGTCGCCGTCGTCGTCCCCGCCCGCCGCTCCTCGGGCCGCGGCGGGACGACGATGATCGCCCCCGGCACCGACGTGCACCTCGTGCTCGTCGACCTGCGCCACTCGGACCTCGACGGCCAGCAGGCCGAGGACCTCCTG